>CAIUFU010000210.1 GCA_903898475.1 uncultured Alphaproteobacteria bacterium
CGCTTCGACCTATTTGGCGACCACGGATCTTCTTATCACAATGAAATTTCTTTTGATGTTTTTTGTGGTGATTTCACCTATCCAATCGCGCGCGGCGGCCGGTATAAAATTGAAAATGCCAATGCAGTTGGAGCTACGATTTATATGAACCGCTTGCGCAAGATTTAGAAATTAAAAATCTTTTGAACTGTACCGAACACTGCAAGAAGTGTGCTCATGATGATTGTGATTTTAACTGGGATGTCTGATTTCATCAACTCCATCTCTTTTCTAACTAAAACAAACTCACTTCTCATTTCTTGGCGCAAATCACTAATATCCTTCCTAACTGATGCAAACTCACTATCTGAAGTTGCTGCTAAATCTTTAACATCCTGCTTCGTCGCCAAACTATTCTCATTCACTTCAGTAATAATCTGCGTCTGAACTTCCGCCTGCTCTTGCGTGAAGCCAACTTTCTTTAGGCGATGGATGATTTCAATTTGGGTAAGAGGATGTGGCATGGTTGCGGCGCTAAACATAGGTTTTGGTGATTTGGGTTAAATGGTAGTGTGATCCGTGTGGTGATCAACGGTGGTAAAATATTTAGCGAAAAAATAATTATCAAGCAGCCACTACAACCACTTCTTACGCTTAAACAACCAAATCGTCACAACTGAAGACGCGGTCATTAAAGCAATCGCCAAAGGATATCCAAGCGACCAGCCAAGTTCTGGCATTTTGTTGAAGTTCATGCCGTAAATACTCGCGATCAAAGTTGGTGGCATGAAGATCAAAGAGGCTACGGTAAAGATTTTAATCACCTTGTTTTGTTCAATATTAATCAAACCCAAAAAGCTGTTTTGTAGATATTCTAAACGCGCAAAGTTGAAATTGGCGTGCTCGATAAGTGATGTGATATCTTTGATGATGATGCGTAATCTGTGATAATTTTCGACCATTAAATCTTCGTTACGATGCAGCAAAGAAATCACGCGCTGCTTGTCAAACAAAGCTTCGCGCAGGCTCATGGTTAATTCTTGGCATTCGTTAATTCTCAAAATCATCTTCTCGTCAAGATTCTGATTATAGTTAATTTTTCTACTGATTTCGGCGGTATATTTTGAAAGTGACTCAATCAAATCGGCGTCGAAATCAACGCGCGCCTCTAAAATCGCGATGAAAATTTTTGAAGGGTTAGCAAAAATCGCCGGAAATTGTTTAATCTTTTTAATGGTTTCAACGATCACTTTGCTTTCGGAATAGCGCAGGCTGAAGAGCATTTTTTCGGTAACGATAAAAGAAACTTCACTTTCTTCGATTTTGCCGTGCGAGGCTAAACTGATAAATGTTGAGTTGATTTTAATCATGCCAGAATTTTCTAAATAGCGCGAGCTGGCCTCGATTTCTTCTTGTTGCTGGCGCGTTGGAAAAGTGATTTTGTAAAATTCTTCTACTTCTTTTATTTCAGCAATTGTCGGATTTTGCAGGTCGATCCACACGGCATTATCAAGCCTTTCTGCATCTTTTAGGGTAAAAACTTTTTCCTGAAAATACTCTGGAAGTTGGAAAATTCTGATCATGGTTTTTTCCTTTTGTTAATGATTGTCGCACCCAAGATCCCGTCATCTCGAACGCAGTGAGAGATCTCTTGAAAGCAAAACTCAAGAGATCTCTCACTGTGTTCGAGATGACAGCTCGCTTGTGGCAAGTGACAAAAAATATTTTAAAAACTAGTTCCAAAACTAAATCTGAAATTTTGCGTTTGGTCGTAAAGTTCGCTCTTCACAACTTTGGCAAAATCAAGACGAATCGGGCCCATTGGCGAAGCCCATGCAATACTGAGACCGTAAGACGAACGTAGTGACCCTGAATCTGCAACATCGGTGCTTTTTTTGCTGATTGGGTCAACACCTTTTACCGTACCATTGTCGCTGAAGAGAATACCATTAATTCCTAACTCTTTTGGCAAGCCCAGAGGAAAGCGCAATTCTGCTGTTCCCACGTAATAAACTTTACCACCAATCGCGCTCCCCCCTTTAGCACTGCCATTATTAACAGTGCGCGGACCGATACCGGCAAAGTTGAAACCGCGGAAGTTATTACCACCCAAGAAGAAACCATAGTTACTGCGAACACCTTGTCCCATGCCTTCAATTACACCACCGCGCGCTAAGAATTTTATCGTAAAATCATCATTGATCACAGGAATATAGTATCCCGAAGAGCCTTCATGTTTAATAGTTTTAATATCACCACCAAAACCCGAAACATCTTGGCTGACAGAAACATAATAACCTTCTTTCGGATTCATCCGGTTATCTCTTTTATCGTAGGTAAAACTCTGTCCAACCGAAGAATTAGTAAAACTTCCTTCCAAATTTTTAATCCCCACAGAAGCACTTGAATCAATATTGCCAATCGATTGCTGACTCAAAGAATAATGCATCCGATGCGATAAAAATTCGGTAATTGAGTAGTCACCGCGAAAGGTAATTCCCGAAGAAGTTTGGTCGTAAATCAAGGTGTTTCTTTTGCTCATCTGATATTGAAAAATATCAAAACCAACATCGATGGGATGATCCATGAAATAAGGGCGCGTGTAGTTAATCTCACCGGTAAAATTGCTGTAAGATTTTTGCACATTTAAGCCAATTTCTTGTCCGGTTCCAAACAAGTTGCGCTCTTTAATTCCGGCGTTGGTTGTCACTTTATTCACCGTTGAATAACCCAAGCCTAAGTTGAGTTCACCCGTCTTTTTTTCTTTCACGACAATTTCTAAATCAACCTTGTCAGTGTCGCCAATCCGCTTGGTGTTGAAATCAACTTTTTCAAAAAATCCCAGATTTTGCAGGCGCTGTTTTGAGCGATTTATTTTGTTAATATTATAAGCATCACCCTCACGAAATCTAAGCTCGCGACGAATCACTGCATCAAGCGTGCGGGTATTTCCGGTGATAATAATTTGATCAATGTAAATACGCGGTGTTTCACTAATTACAAAATCGATATCGATAATTTTCTGCTCACGATTGCGCTTCAAAACCGGCTCAATATGCGCAAAAGCATAGGCTTTTTCTGACATCACTTCGGTCATTTTATCGACAGTTTTTTCGATCAATTCTGAGTTATAAACTTTGCCACTTTTGATCAAAAGTTCTTTGGTCAAAATCTTCTCATCAAACTTGTCGATATGGTTCACAATATTGACTTCGCCCACATCATATTTTATGCCTTCTTCTAACAAAAACGTGATAAAAAATTTATCTTTAGTTGGCGCGATTTGGGCGATTGAAGAAATCGCCGCAAAATCAGCGTAACCTTTTGAGCCATAAAAACGGCGCAATTTTTCTTTGTCGAATTCAATACGGTCAGCATCGTAAACGTCTGCCGAAGACAAAAATTTCCACCATTGAGTTTGACGGGTGGTGATTTCTTGCACTAAATCACTGTCAGAAAAAGCCAAATTTCCAACAAAATAAAGATCGCCAATTTTGGCTTTTGGCCCTTCAAAAATATCAAAAATTAGCTCAATTCTATTCTGATCTTTTTGAATAATTTTCGGTTCAATTTTAGTTAAGAAGCGTCCGCTCTTGAGATAGATTTCACTAATGCGCTTAAGGTCGCTCTGCAATTTTGCTTTAGTAAAAATTGCGCGCTTTTTTAAAGAAACCTCAGCTTGCAGCGCATCATCTTCCATCTTTTTATTTCCAACAAATTTCACGTCTGACACGATCGGATTTTCTTTTACCTCAACAACAACTTGTTTGCCTTGGTAATAAATTTTTGACTCCAAAAACAAATCTGATTCGTAAAGTTTTTTTAACGAATTTTGTAGCGCCTGTGGTGATTTTTTTTCAAGACCTGTCACATCTAAATAAGAAATAATCGTATCCTCGTCAATCCGCTCGCTGCCCTTCACCGCGATAAAATTTTCCTTCGCAAAAACCTGAGCGCTGCTCCAAAAAAACGACAAAAAAACTGCCGCAAGCAAAGCTGTTTTGATGGTGTTTTTTTGCATTATTTTTGTGAGAGAAAAATTGTGAGGAGGTTAATGCAGACAAGCTATTTCGCGGTGTTTTTGAATTCAACTATCGATATCTCGATGTCATGCTGAGCCTGTCGAAGCATGATTCAAGGCGCGGTACCCAGAATCATTCTTCGACAGGCTCAGCATGACATCGAGGAGGTTGACTTCTTAAAAAAAATCTCAAACATGCCCCGCGCTGCTACAGCGACTTATCCGTTCAGGTCAGGCATAATAACAAATTCAAACGGCTATGTTGCGATTCTTATCTCTCGTTATCTCGTTTTCAATTTTCTCTTCCGCGGTTTTTGCTTTTTCATTTGAAGCGCAAAAAAGAAGCCATCTTCAGGTTGTTGGCTCTTCAACCGTTTATCCATTTACTGCGGTAATTGCCGAAACTTTTGGCCGCGACACTAAATTTAAAACTCCCATCGTTGAATCAACCGGAACTGGCGGCGGCTTTAAGCTGTTCTGCTCGGGCGTTGGTTTTAACTATCCAGATTTTTCTAATGCCTCACGAAAAATTGAAGCCAGTGAAATAAAAAAATGCGCTGAAAATGGCGTCAAAGAAATTGTCGAAATCAAAATCGGTTACGACGGAATTGTCCTAGCCAACTCAGTTGCCGGCAAAAAATATTCTCTAACAAAAAAACAAGTTTTCTTGGCGCTTGCTGAAAAAGTTCCGGCAAAAAACGGAGCCGAATTAGTGACCAATCCTTACCAAAAATGGAGCGACATTGATGCTTCACTGCCAAAAATTAACATCGCAATTTACGGCCCGCCTACAACTTCAGGAACTCGCGACGCCTTTGTTGAACTGGTGATGGAAGATGCTTGTAAAGATTTGCCAGAATTTGTCGCCGCTTTTCCTGACGCCAAAATCAGAAAGAAAAAATGTCACGTGATTAGAAGTGATGAGAAATTTATCGAAGCCGGCGAAAATGATAATTTGATTGTGCAAAAACTAAAAAATGATCCTGACGCTTTAGGAATTTTCGGCTTTTCTTTCCTTGAAGAAAATCACGACACAATTCAGCCAGCAATAATTAATCAAGTGACTCCGAGCTTTGATAATATTGTGTCTGGCACCTATTCAGTTTCTCGTCCGCTTTTCATCTATTTCAAAAAAGAACATCTAAATTTGATCGCCGGAATGACAGAATTTGTCCAAGAAATTATCAGCAAAAACACCATCGGAAATGATGGCTACTTGCTGCAAAAAGGTCTCATCCCTCTCACTGATTTAGAACTTAAAAAAGTGCGGGGTGAGGTAGCGCAAAGTCTTAATTGATTTTGCACTAGTGTTTAGAAGTCGTTTGCTTGGGCGGAAGCTTTTAAGCAATCCGCCTTTGTGATAGATCTCTCGTCTTTAACCATAAACATCGCAACTAACCATGGTATTCATTCCATTGATCGTGTTAGTTACGTTATCCATGGTTATGTAATTTGACCTAAAGATACGTATCTTTTTCTTGAACCAGATGGGGAGTTTATCGCTAGCGACATTCTTCTTCTCACAATTGCCCGTCATGGAAAAAACCATGGCGGGCTTTTTTCTGCTTCATAATTACGAAGCAATGAATTAACAATCCGCCCTTCGCTTTTTAAATTCTCAATTTCCCACCCTACATGGAAGAAAAATTCATCAAAGTCACCGGTGCCAAAGAACATAATCTTAAAAATGTCAGCATCGAAATTCCTAAAAATCAGCTAGTTGTTGTTACGGGACTCAGTGGCTCTGGTAAGTCTTCTTTGGTCTTTGACACCATTTACGCTGAAGGTCAGCGCCGCTTCATTGAAAGCCTTTCTTCTTACGCTCGTCAGTTCTTGGACATGCAAGACAAACCCGATGTTGAATCAATTACCGGCCTTTCTCCTTCAATTGCCATCGATCAAAAAACTACTTCACGCAATCCACGCTCTACAGTTGGAACCGTCACTGAAATTTACGATCACTATCGCCTTTTATTTGCCAGAGTTGGCGTGCCTTATTCGCCAGAAACCGGGCAACCAATCGAGAGCCAGTCTGCCTCGGTGATGGTTGATAAAATTCTCGACCTACCAAAAAAATCGCGCATTTATTTACTAGCGCCAATCGTTCGTGGTCAAAAAGGCGAATATCGCAAAGAGATGATGAATGCCCGCAAACAAGGCTTCCAGCGCATTAAAGTTGACGGAAAAGTTCACGATTTAAACGAAATTTTACCTTCTCTCGACAAGAATAAAAAACACGATATCGAAATCATCGTTGATCGCGTGGTAATTGCTGATGATCTTGGAAACAGGCTTGCTGACTCGGTTGAAACCGCTTTAAAAATTTCCGAAGGTTTGCTTTACGTTGAAATTGTAAGTCTTCCTGAAGGCACAAAATCTAAACACAAAGCCGGCGACATGTTAGTCTTTAGTGAAAAATTTTCTTGCCCAGTTTCTGGCTTTACAATTTCTGAAATCGAGCCGCGACTATTTTCTTTCAACTCTCCGTTTGGCGCTTGTAAACATTGCGATGGCCTTGGAACCGAACTTTATTTTAGCGAAGATTTGGTTGTTGAAGATGAAAACTTAAGCTTAAGAAATGGTGCCATCGTAGTTTGGCAAGGCGTGCAAGAACGCTTCTACCAACAGGTTCTGCAAGCAATGGCTCTGCATTACGATTTCAGTTTAGATGAGCCTTTCAAAAACCTTTCTCCTGAAGTTAAGAAAATAATTTTCTACGGAACTAACGGCGAAGAAGTTGAAATTAAAATCGAAGACGGACTCAAAGCCATCAAGGTTAAAAAGACTTTCGAAGGCGTGATGAACAGCTTGAAAAAAAGATATTTGGAAAGCGAAAGCGAATCAATGCGTGATGATTTATCAAAATTCCAAACTCTAAAAACTTGCGAAGAATGTCACGGCCACCGCTTAAATGCCGAGGCTTTGTCAGTTAAAATCGCCGGACTTCACATTGGCGAAGTTAGCAAAATGTCAGTTGAGAGATCAGTGGAATGGTTTGAGGCTTTAGATTCACAATTAACAAAAATGCAAAGCCAAATTGCTGAACGCCTGCTTAAAGAAATCACGCGCCGCTTGGGTTTCTTGCGCAATGTTGGTTTGGAATATTTAACCGTAAATCGCCAAGCCGGAACTTTATCGGGCGGTGAAGCGCAAAGAATTCGTTTGGCTTCACAAATTGGCTCAGGACTTTCTGGTGTGCTTTATGTACTTGACGAACCCTCAATTGGCCTGCATCAATCTGACAATGATAAGTTGATTACCACGCTAAAAAATCTGCGTGATTTAGGAAATTCAGTAATCGTTGTAGAGCATGACGAAGAAATGATGCGTGAAGCGCAATATTTGATCGACGTTGGACCGAGCGCCGGAATTCACGGTGGTGAAATTATTTCTGCGGGCCTTCCAAACGATGTAATCAATGATCCAAACAGCATTACCGGCCAATATTTAAGCGGCAAAAAGCAAATCGAAATTCCAAAAAAACGCCGCAAAATTGATCCAAAAAAAATGATCACTTTGAAAGGCGCTACAATCAACAACTTGAAAAATGTTACGTTGAATTTGCCTTTGAAAATTTTTGCTGCGGTGTCTGGAATCTCCGGCGGCGGTAAGTCGAGCTTGATTATCAAAACCCTTTATCCGGCTTTGAATAAAATTTTGAACAAAGCCAAGGCAGTTCCAGGACCATTTGAAGCTTTGATGGGAACTCACTTCATTGATAAAATTATCGAGATCGATCAATCGCCAATCGGCCGCACGCCTCGTTCTAACCCTTGTACATACGTTGGCGCTTTCACTTTTATTCGTGAATTTTTCACCAACCTACCTGAATCAAAATCACGCGGCTACAAAGTCGGCAGATTTTCTTTCAACGTAAAAGGTGGACGTTGCGAAACTTGCCAAGGTGATGGCTTGATCAAAATCGAAATGCACTTCTTGCCAGACGTGTATGTACGTTGCGACACGTGCCACGGCAAACGCTACAACCGCGAGACTTTGGAGATTAAATACAAAGGTAAGTCAATTTCTGATATTTTAGAAATGACAGCGGATGACGCTGCTGAATTTTTCACAACCATGCCGCACATCTACGACAAATTTAAATCTTTGTGTGACGTTGGTTTGGGCTACATGCGCATCGGACAAAGCGCTACAACACTTTCGGGCGGTGAAGCACAGCGGATTAAATTGGCAAAAGAGTTGAGCAGAAAAGCGACTGGCGACACATTGTACATACTTGACGAACCAACAACTGGTCTGCATTTCGAAGATATTAACAAACTTCTAAAAGTGCTGCACACCTTGGTTGACGCCGGAAATTCAATTCTAGTAATCGAGCATAACTTAGACGTACTAAAAACCGCCGACCACATCATCGACATCGGTCCATGCGGCGGTGAAAAAGGCGGCTACATCGTTGCTGAAGGCACTCCGGAAGAAGTGGCAAAAAACAAAAAATCAGTAACGGGAAAATATTTAGCGAAGATTTTGAAGTAACTTTCTTGCTGTCACTATTCTCTCTCCAAGTCATGCTGAGCTTGTCGAAGCATGATTCTGGCCCGTGC
>CAIUFU010000211.1 GCA_903898475.1 uncultured Alphaproteobacteria bacterium
AGCAAGTCCGGCACCATTAATGTTAACTTTTTTCATTTTTTTGAATTTTGTTTAGAGCATAAAAAAACCGGCAACTATAAAGAATAGTTGCCGGCTCCCACAAATCAGTCAAATATGATTAATTACCTTTAACAACGGTGCATATTTTTCTATAACCAATACTAGACGAGACTTCTCTTTCAACGGTCGCAATTTCAGTAATTCCACCATTCTCTCTGGCCGTCTCAACAGAGATGTCGATATTAGTATAAAAAATGCTGAATGGAAAATTATAAGAACCACAAGCCTTTCCTTCTTTTAAAGGAGATTTCGAAACTTTAATTGGCATTCTCTCATATTGAGCAGCGGTTTCTTTAAGAGTATGGCATCCTGTCAAAACTGACAAAAAAACTAACGCTGAAATTATTTTTGTTTTCATGTTGCTATAAAAATTTAATTAGACGGTTGGTAAAAAACACAGACTTAATTTCCTCTGACTACGGTACAATTTCTAAAATAAAGTGGGGGATAGACCCAAACCAACTTACTTTCATTTTCGATACTAATTATTTCAGAGATACCTCCATTCTCTCTGGCCTTCTCGATCGCATTATCTCCACCAACATAAAATAAATACGCTGGAAAAATAAGATTAGTGCAAGCTCTACCTTCTTTTGTTGGATTTTTTAAGACCTTAAGAGGCAATCTTTCATACTCTGCAGCAGTGTTGTTCAGGTGATAACAGCCACTAAGAATAAGAATAAAACATAAAGCAGTTACGGTTCTGAAAAACATGATTAGTTACCTTTTACAATTGTGCATACCTTGCGAAAAAACATCGACCCACTGACATGTCTCTCGATGTTAGTTATTTCTTTTATACCACCTCTTTTTCTTGCTGATTCAACAGTCAAATCAATTTCAGTGTTGAACGGATCTAAATTCTCGCTACTACAAATTTTTCCTTCCTTTGTTCCTTCTTTTATATCACGCACAGGCATGTTGTAAACACCCACTGACTCTTTGTAAGAATAGCATCCAGACAAGAGCAGTAAAAAAGCCATTGTGACAGCTAATTTAATTTTCATATTTTATGATTTTTAGTTAAAGTATTCGAAGCGCTATCCATTAGAAATAAGGTCACGCAGCAGTTAATAAATGAGTCTAAAAAGAATCAAGACAACTCTTCCACTAAATCAAATCAAACAAACTCTTAATCGTCGTCGGCACAAAAGACGAAACCTTATTCGTTTCAAACGTTGCTTCTTTGTCGCCTTTTTTTCTGGTGTATTCATAGCGAATGCCAAAGAGCCCGCCGCCTTCACCACCTGTTAGTAACCCAACTACATTTCCTAGAATTGGAATTTTTCCGATGCCGAAAAGATTGTTCACAATGAACCCCGGAATAATCATGCCTTTGATGGCGTAGATATCATTTTTTAAATCAATCGTGCCTTTGGCGGTGATGCCGATTTTGAAGTTGTTGGCGATTAAGGATTTTAGCTCGAGCACATTTTCTTGCAGCGCGAATTCGATTTTCACTGAATTGAAAGTGGTTTTGTCGTTGGAGAAAATTTTATCTTTTACTTGCGAGAACAAATCATTCTTGGCAAGGAGCTTCACTGCTGAGTTTGCAAAGATTGTGATTTCATCGTCAATCTTTACCACCCCTGACAAAACCTGTTTTTTATTGACGATTTTATTTTGCAATTTCACCTCAGCGCTGCCGCCTGCAATAGTATTAGAAATTCCCAAAGCCTCTGCCAAATAGCCAATATCAGTGATGCGGCCGTCAATTGCGGCGAAATTTTCTTTGGCATTTTTAGTCACGTGCAAATCCAGCGATTGTTTTTTGCTGTAATTTCCTTTGGCCAAACCACTGCTGCAAAAATCATTTTTACAACTTAGTGCCAAGTAAAAATTCTTAACCGATTTATTGCGCAAAAGGCTGACATTATTGGCTGCAACCTGAATCTTCAAATTAGCAAAATCTTTGTTTCCCGACGATTTGCTAAAAAATTTCTGCTCAATAAATGGCGCAAAATTTAGCTGCCCACCTCGAAGAGAAATTTTTTGCGTCGCTGATTTTTTGTCAGCTTTGTAAGCAAAGGCGTAATTATTTTTACCGAAATTGCTATTTTTTAGATCAACGCTTGTGATCAAGAATGGCGCGGTGTCAAAGCCAATTTCAGCATTAATTTTTGCTAAATTTTTTGCCTCTTTTTTCCACAGCTCAATATTTTTAATACGAATTTTTTGCGGATCTCTCACCGAAACAATCAAATTCAAATTCGATTCCACACCCACTTTTTTGGTAACATCAAAAAGCTGCGCATCCAACTCTGCCGCGGTTAAATCGACATTGGCGATAAAGTCGGTGCTGGTAAAATCTTTTTTAACGTGAATGACAACGCCACCTTTGACGTGATCATTTTTTAAATCAGGAATGGTAGAATTTGCTGAGATGTAAACATGGCTCAGCTCAATTGTTTCTTGAAGCGGCAGACGAATATCGAAGTCATTTTGTGAAGAGCCGTTTAGATATTTTTCCACTCCCGCAATAAAATCTGACGATTTGTGATCAACATGCTTCAGTGAATCTGAGGCGTGTCCCTTCGATTTACCACTGATTTTTAGCCAGGACACGGGCGCATCAAAATCGTCAATTTCAACCAAACCTTCGGTGATTTTGCTGTTTAAAACATCTCCCGACGTCAGCACAATTTTCATATTTTTTTTGCTGAAAATAGCAGTGCCATCAACATTATTTACCGCCGGAAATTCCTCGTCGTAATTGAGATTAGCGCCAGCAAATTTTATCTGCGCATCAATATCTTTGAGCAAAAATTCATCGCCATTTTTTTGCAGTGAAAATTTGGTGTAAGCATCTTTTAAATCTCCGCCTTTAATGTGAGCAATTACCCAGTCGCGAATTCCGGCTTGATTTAGCGCGCTGGGCCAGAATTTTTCTACTTCGGCAAGCGGCGTATTTTGTAATTTAATGTAGAAATCGAGATTTTGATTTTGCAGATTCTTAACATCCGACATTAAAAGCGACATTTCTAAATGTGGCGCCAGAGCCTTCTTTGCAAGCATTTGCGGCGCATCTGCTAGGTAAGTTTTGATTTCAGATAAATTCAAAATTCCTAAATTATTGTCGTATTTTCCGACAACCGAAAAATCAGCAAAATCAATTTTTTTGGCAAAGAAAGCGGGAAAGTTGAAATCACCATTTTTGGCACCAGCTTTGAAAAGCACCTCGCCCATTTTTCCGTCTTTAATCACAAAAGAAGCGCTGGCGTTTAACGTGGCATTGACGCGGTTCAAAGCCTCTAAGCTTGAATGCAAATCAGCAACCGAATTGGCGACAAAATTTTCTAAAATCACGTCACATTTTAAACCGTCACTTTTTGATAAACGGCAGCTTACGTTAAAATCAACATCACTTTTTTCTTCGTCAAAATTGAGTTTGTTAGTTGAAGAAATTAGCAGCGTTTTACCTTCAACTGAAGTGCGAATTTGTGATTTTTTTAGCAAAATTTCGGTGTCAAAATTTTGGCCTTTGGCGATGATTACAGCATTTTCAATTTCAATATTTTCAATCGGAAATTTACCGCTACGAATTGACGAGAGAAAGTTAATGACGGGATTAAATTCGACTGATTTCTCGTCAGAATTTTGCTGCAATTTTTGTAAGTCATCCACCACGATTGTCGGGTTTATCAGCTTGATTTTGCTAGGTTCAAACTTCAGCAAAAACATTTTCAGCACAGAAAATTCCGTTTCTAATTTTGGAATAATAAATGCCTGTTTTTCCGTGCTATTTGGCAGCGAGTAGAGAATTTTTAAGCTGGTTGCAGTGACTTTTAGCGTGCCGTAGCGAGTAAAACTAACGTAGCTCTGACTTAGGCTAACATCGGTTCCTAGCTTTTCTTGCAAGACCGATTCGATTTTTTCAGTGACTAAATAAAATGATTTTGGCTCAACCGAAACTAAAACCAAAAAATAGGCTAGAAGCAGCGAGGCGATGAGTAGAATCGAAAAGTTAAACTTGTAAAAGAGTGAGACTTTTTTCTTTTTTTTGCGGGGATGGGATTCGTGATGTGGGTGTTTTGCTGACATTTGGTAAGTGTAGGACGTTTTTTATTTTAACTATTCTCCCAAGTCACCCTGAGCCTGTCGAAGGGTGATTCTTGGACACCGAGGCCTGAATCACCCTTCGACAAGCTCAGGGTGACTTGGGAAAAGGAAGAGCAATACTTACTGATTAATCAAACGATAAGAAGGAATCGTCAAAACGGCAGTGTTTTCTTTGTCGGAAACAATTTCAAAACGGCAATTTTGTTTGTCTAAAATTTTGCTAACTTGCGACTCTTCCAAATTAACGCGCATATCAAGTTTTTCGATTTGCGATTTCAGGTAAAAAATAATTACCAATTGATCCATATGATCTGTCATCACCGCCACAGTCACCAAGGCTTCTGGGTCGGTTTTAAACATTCCGGCAAAAATTTTGCGGAAGGCATCAAGCAAAATCAAACGATCTAATTTTAAGCGCGGCGTGGTTGATTCTTCAAAAGGACGTTCGAATTGAATTTTAGTTCTGAACTTTTCGCTAAGTCCCGCAATAAATTCTTCAACAAAACTACTCACGGAGAATACTTCTTCGTCAGCATTTAATCTTTGTCCGATTACAGTTTGATCTAGTGAGTTGTTAATTGAGCTACGCAACTTCAGGGCGTTTAGGTGAATTTTTTCTAGATCTTCAATGTAGCGACGGTGCGGAAATGGACCGTAAGGCTCTTCTTTTAGAATGCCGGAAATTTGGCTGATAATATCGAGGTAAGAAAAAAGTTCGGTCGGCAAAATCAAAGAAACTTGGCTTTTAATATTGTCGATATTGCGCTCGTGAGTTGCTTGAACTTGCAAAGCGTTGGCAGTTTTTTCTTTAATTTTTGCAATCATCAAATCGAAATCGATCGGTTTGATTAGGTAGTCGTTAGCAGAAGAATTTACCCCTTTGATCACATTATCTTTTTGGCCCAAAGCACTTAAGAAAATGAAAGGAACTGTGTTGTTGCGAATATTTTTGCTGCCGCGAACTAAATCAAGAAAGCCGTAGCCATCTAACTCTGGCATCATGATGTCAGAAATTACTAGATCAGGTTTGTTTTGCATGAAGCTCTCAAAAGCCAATTTGCCATTGGCAGCTTCAAACACTTCAAAGCCTTCATCGCGCAAAATGTCGGCGATATTTTCACGAATATCTTGCTCATCTTCGGCACAGAGAATTTTGATTTTTCTTTCTTCAGACATTGGGAGAAAATTTGAGATTAAGGACTAAGAAATCACGCGCGATCCCTCGAAATTCCTGAGGATTTCGTTAACTACGTCATCATTAATTTCGCTTCTTTTGCTAGCAACAGGATTTTTAGTTTCGTCAACATTCAACAAAACTTGCTGCAAATTTGGAAGCGCCACAATGTGACAAATTCGCGCCACTAGCATTTCGAAAGCCATCTTGGGTGCTGCAGAAAAATTAATCTCGGCATTGCCTTTTACTAACATTTGCCAAATTCGCGTAAGAGAAGCGAGTGAAATTTTTTGGGCGATTTCAGAAATTTTATCTTGTTGAAACTTGGAATAGCCATCAAGTTTGTAAGCCGGAATTAACTTGGCTGACGTGGTTTTGTGAGTGATTTCCATTAAGTCTGAAACCAAATGCGAAACGTCGGAAGAATAAGAATAAAATTCAGCAAAACTTTTTGATGCCGCCAAAAAATCTCCGCCAAGCAAGCTTTCAAAAAGCTCAATTACTTTGGCTTTGTCGGTAAGGCCGAGCATTTTTTCAACTAAATCTGCTGGCAAAAGTTTCTGGTGATTGTTGCTGGCAAGCGCCTGATCTAAAAGCGAAAGCGAATCGCGAACTGAACCTTCTGACATTTTTGAAATCAGCTCTAACGCATGATCTTCAGCCTCCAAACCTTCTTTTTGTAAAATATTTTTTAGATGAGTTTCGATTTCTTTTTCGTCCAAACGACGCAAATCAAAACGCTGACAGCGCGACAAAATTGTGATTGGAACTTTTTTAATTTCGGTTGTGGCAAAAATGAATTTAACGTGAGCTGGCGGCTCTTCGAGAGTTTTTAACAGCGCATTAAAAGCACTGTTACTAAGCATGTGAACCTCGTCAATAATGTAGATTTTGTAAGTCGCCATTACTGGTGCGTAGGCGATTGAATCAATGATTTCGCGGATGTCGTCAACGCCAGTTCGACTTGCCGCATCAATTTCAATAACGTCTTGATGTTTGGATGCCGCAATCATTTGGCAATTGTCGCAAACCCCACACGCTTGCGCCGCCAAGGCTAGATCTTTATTTTCGCAATTGATGGTTTTGGCAATGATGCGCGCGGTTGTGGTTTTGCCAACACCGCGAATTCCGGTTAAAATGTAGGCGTGATGTAGGCGATTATTTTTAATCGCATTGCTTAAAGTAGTGACCAAAACCTCTTGCCCGACTAGCTCGTCAAAATTTTGCGGACGATATTTTCGGGCTAAAACTAAGTAAGAATTTTGCGACATCTAAAAGGAAATTTTTTCGAAGGAAGGAAGTGAGAGCGACCCGATCTAGCAAGCTTTGAGCTGCTTTCTTTCGAACCTGACTCGTTAAGCGAGAAAACCGCCCGCTCTCACCGAAAGAAATTTTGAAACGGGGGGCGCAAATATTCAAGGAGGAAATAGTCTTAGAATTTAAGAAACTCTTGCGACACGCTCCAGTTTTTACCTTCGATTGCTTTGAGTTAAATATTAAGCGCGTGCTGCCGCGAAACTAATAACGATAATTACGTTTATTTTTCTGTCTTGCTACACTGAGCAATAAGATGCTTGCCCAGCTTATTCCCAGGAAGCTCAATTAAGTAATATGTTGCTAGCGAAGCTAAAGTAATGATGACGGTAACAGCGGTAAGTAATAAATACTGATCAATAATTACATGCCTTAGTCGAGACAACAAAAAAAAATCCCAAACTCACATGCAGTAAATACAGTGAATAAGTGGCATTGGAGAGTAAAATCAGTATATTAATGACGAAGTTTTTGGTAGAAAAATTTTTTGAAAAAAGCAGGCAAAATCCAATTAATGAGAAGCTAATTATCTGGGTCATTATATTTATATCCTGATGAGGTCTCAATTGCAATGCGCTCATCATTACGTAACGATAAATATTGAACGATAAAATAATCAAAAGAGTGAGCGCAATTTCCTTGATGGGTTTTTTGCTAGTTTTGTCTTTGTTGATCAATAGCCAGAGGCCTGATCCGCAAAGCATAAAAATGATATAATAAAAATCATGTATCATGAAGTTGCTGGTTAGTAATGCATGAGATGCAACCGAATAATATCCCTGCTTTACTAAAATAATTTGCACTCCAAGCAGAAAGAACATCGCTACAATAGCGCAGAAAATTCTAGCGTAGTTGAGTCGTCCAACAAGCGCCAGCAAAAGGTAAAATTTGAACTCGACAATCAATGTCCAGATTACCCCAAGCGTCATTGGGTTTCCGCTAAATTGATTAGTCAGAGATAGTGTGGAAATAATATCAAAGAAACGAAGTGAGGCGAAGTCCCCGAATTGATACTGAATTGCTGCCGATGCCAAGACAGCAGCTATAAGCATCGGGAAAATTCGAAAAAAACGATTCAGCAAGAATTGAAAACGAGAATATCTATGAAGCATAGGCGGCACAATCCATCCGCTGATAATGAAAAACAAAGCCACGCCTATAATTGCAGTTGTGGTTTTCCAGTTATCTAGTAGGTACGTATCTATTATCCATGCCGATTGATTATCTTTGTTCAAAAGGGGCAATGCTTCACTTTTACCTACCCATTTACGATCATGAACACCAAAAGTTCCTTCCAGTACGAAATGTCCAAACAACACTAAATAGGCAGCTATTAATCTAGCCAGATCTAAACCGTACCGTCGTCCATTCATACTTTTAGCTCTTTTTTAATAATTTGAGATACAGGTGATTTATGTCGCACAGGGCAAAATCGCTTTGTAACTATTTGAATATTTTGACAGCGGTAAGGAATAAATAGGTTTATATTTCATCGGCTACACATCTGCTTTTGTCACCATCTTTTATTTTCCTCACCTAATCAACAAAAAATTCTTGATCAGATTTTTTAAGACCTAACTTTTTAACAAAAGATTACTCTTTTTTACTAGCTGGCAGCAAGAAAGGTGTTCCCCAAGGTGGAATAATCTACCTCAATGTAAGCCAAAGAAGAAATTATTAGGTAAGCGTAGTGCGGGAAATCCGCCTGCTGCGTTTGATGTGGCAGATGCTGGAAAGTGAGGAGAAATCTAAAGCGCCAGTGCCTGACACTACTAATATTAAGATATTTTTTTCATTTGCCAAATCTTGGGTCCGGTTTCATCACAACGCTAGTGACCTGCCAGCTCAATCCCTTTCTGGTCAAAATAATTTCAACTTCTTTGCCGTGAAATGTGCGATTGATTGAAAATTTACTAATCGAATCAAAGCCATATTTTTCTTTAGCTTCAGCCAATTTCAAATTGCCACTTTGCTCTTGCGGCTTATCAGCAAATTCTTCAGCCAAAACATCAACTGCGTTTTCCGGCGTGATCATTTTATCCACCGCCTCTTCCATTATCTTCGCCATTGAATCAATCATTGCGGTGTCGGAAGGATTATCCTTTATTCTCACCTTCACCTTATCAACCTGCTCTATCATGCTCGCTTTAAAATTTGTGCGCACCTTTTCGAAATCCACATATTGCGAAAGCTTTTGATAATCGCGCGCCTGCACACTTTTCTTAATCGAGTTAATAGTTAAAAACGGACCCGCTGCAATGTAGCCTGCAAATGCTACTGCCACAATAACTGATGGAACTATCCAAAATATTTTCTTCATATTTCTCCTACTTAATTATTAATTTTCTTACGGTCTTAACAATTTCCTCAACACCAATCCCTGCCTCGTCGCGCATTGCCTCAACTTTGTTTTGTTCGATGAATTTATCATCCATCACCAAAGAGCGAAATTTGCAATTGCCGTCAAGCAATCCGTTTGCGAGCAATAATTGCGCTACAGCCGAGCCAAAGCCACCGATTGTGCCTTCTTCGATGGTGATGATTGCTTCATGAGTTTTGGCAAGTTCGGTGAATAATTTTTCATCAAACGGTTTGGCGAAACGCGCGTCAACCAAAGTGATTTTTAGATTATTTTCTGTTTCCAAAATTTTTGCTGCAGCCCAAGCATTACTTAAAATTGTGCCGTAGGAAATTACGGCGACCTTCTCGCCGCTTTGAACGACACGGGCTTTGCCAATTTCTAAAATTTCATCATCGGCAAAATTTATTTCAGAAGTGGCGTCTCCTCGAGGAAATCTAAAAGCTGAGGGCCGATCATCAATGGCGTTTGCGGTATTGACCATTTTAACCAATTCTTGCCCTGAGGACGCCGCCATCAAAACGAAATCTGGCAAATTAATTAGGTAAGCAATGTCAAACGAACCGGCGTGCGTTGGGCCGTCAGCGCCAACAAATCCAGCGCGATCAATGGCAAAACGCACCGGCAATTTTTGCACCGCAACATCGTGAACAACTTGATCGTAAGCGCGTTGTAAAAAAGTTGAATAAATTGCAACAAATGGCTTTAAACCTTCAGTGGCAAGACCCGCAGCAAAAGTTACGGCGTGCTGTTCGGCAATGCCCACATCAAAAATCTTTTTTGGATGATTTTTAGCAAAGACATCCAAGCCAGTTCCACCAGGCATTGCGGCGGTAATTGCTAAAATTTTATCATCTTTTTTTGCCAGCTCAGAAAGGCGGGTTCCAAAAATTTTTGAATAATTTGGAAAAGGTGCGACAGCTTTTTCTTGCACGCCAGTTTCGCGATCAAATTTTGCCACGGCGTGCAATTTATCTTCTGATTTCATGGTTTCAACGTAGCCGCGACCCTTCTCGGTGACACAGTGAATCAAGATCGGATCGGTTGAATGATCAGCCTGAATATTTTTTAAAATCGGAACCAAAACATCTAAATCGTGACCATCAATTGGGCCAATGTAGTAAAAGCCCATCTCTTCAAAAATATTGCCGCCCATCCACCATTCTTTGGCGGCTTTTTCAAATTTGCGAGGAAAGCGTGACAATGACTCTGGCAACTTTCCTGAAAGTTTTTTGCCTAAATCACGAATTTTTAAATAAGATTTTGACGCAGCCAAACGCGAAAAATAATGCGACATGGCGCCAGTTGGCGGCGCAATCGACATGTCATTGTCATTTAAAATTACGATCAAACGGTTGTCATGAAAAAATTCATCTTCGAGTGCACCAGCGTTATTCATAGCTTCATAAGCCATGCCAGCTGACATTGCGCCATCGCCAATTACCGCAATTACGTGTGATTTTTCTTTTTTAAATTTCTTGGCAACTGAAATTCCAAGTGCCGCCGAAATAGATGTAGAGCTGTGTCCTGCACCAAAGACGTCAAACTCACTTTCTGATCTTTTAGTAAACCCTGAAAGACCACCGGCTTGGCGAATAGTATTCATCCGGTCGCGCCGCCCCGTTAAAATTTTATGTGGGTAAGCTTGGTGTCCAACATCCCAAATTACTTTGTCGTGAGGAGTATCAAAAACATAATGAAGTGCAGTGGTAATTTCGACAACTCCAAGCCCTGCACCAAGATGACCACCGGTTTTCGACACTGCTGAAATTGTAGCAAAACGTAGCTCGTCAGAAATTTGTTTAATTTCTGGAAGGGAAAATTTTTTTAAATCTGCCGGAATTTTTATCAAATCGAGAAGCGGAGTTTTTGAGTCGGACATTTTGATGCTTTGGTAATAAAAAATTTGCAAAAAAGATTTAGAAAAAAACTAATGCGCCCCTCACATCTTTCAACAAAGCAATCAAATAAATGCCAAAGTTTTTTCAACAGCTGGTTTTTTCGCGTGAGCTGAATTTTTTATTCTTAAGCATTTTGCTTTTTGCCATGGCGATGGGAATTAATTTGGTGACCTTTCCCACCATTCTCAACAAACACGGCGTCAGCGCCGCGCAAATTGGCCTTGCTTTCACTCTCGATACTTTTGGCGGCATCATCATGTCATTTTTTTTGAGCCGAATTGTCTCGCATTTAACCATGATGAAGACCTTGCGAATTGCAGTTTTTCTTTACGCAGCAATCATTCTAATCATTTATTTTTACCAAAATTTTTACCTCTGGGCGACTTTGGCTTTTTTGATGGGAGCTTTGTGGTTCATGTATGTAATCACGCGCCAATCTTGGCTCAACATCTTGGTTGAAAATAAACAACGCGGCGTGGCGCTAGGAATTTTCAGCATGACAATTTCTGCCGGCATTGCTTTGGGACCGCTAATTGTAAAGCTCAGCGGCGCTGAAAATTATTTTTCATTTGTGATTTCTACAGGCCTTGCACTTGGATCTTTTTTGTGCTTGTCGCCTTTAAAAGATGTGCCGCATCCCAAATTAGAATCACAACGAATTAGTCTTGTCGCTTTTTTCAAAACCAATCCCCGCATTTTTTTAGCACGATTTTTTCTCGATTTTCAAAGTTATCTTTTACTAACTTTTAGCGTAATTTTTGGCGCCAAAATCGGATTAACTTATGAGGCCGCCGGCCTTTTAATTAGCGCTTACATGGCTAGTGGATTTTTTGATGTTTGGGTGGGCTTTGCGCTAAAAAAATGGAATCCGTATCAGCTGATAAATTTTGGTTTTTTGGGATGTCTAATTTGTTTTTTAGCAATCATTTTTATTCATAATTACAGCTTTTTGCTTGGCGCTTATTTTGCTTTCGGAATTTGCGTAGCCTGCATTTACGTCTCAGTTTTTAAAGTGAGCAATGATGATTACGTTAAATCAAAATTGGTTGCGGCAAATTCAACTTTTCAATTAATTGGATCTTGTGGATCATTTTTTGGCAGCTTGTTTGGCGGAATACTCTTTAATATTTTTGGAGCAGTAGGATTTCCAATTACCATCATTTTAAGCTGCGCTTCTTACCTGACATTTTTAGTAATTTATGAAAAGAAAAATTAGACTTGGCGTTAATATCGATCACGTTGCAACCATCAGAAACGCCCGCGGCGGCTCACATCCTGATCCCGTCACCGCAGCAATTTTGGCTCAAAAAAGTGGCGCTAACGGAATTACCATTCACTTGCGCGAAGACCGCCGCCACATTCGCGATGAAGATTTAGTGCGCCTAAAAAAAGAAATAAAATTGCCAATAAATTTAGAAATGGCCGCCACCGAAGAAATGCTGGCAATTGCTCTCAAAACCAAGCCCCACGCTGTTTGCATCGTGCCTGAAAAAAGACAAGAAGTTACAACTGAAGGTGGCCTTGATGCGGTAAAAAATGAAAAAATTTTGGCCGCGATGATCAAAAAAATTCGCGCCAAAAAAATCCGCGTTTCACTTTTTTTAGACGCCAATGAAGCACAAATCCGCACCGCCAAAAAAATCGGCGCTGACATTGTTGAATTGCACAGCGGAGAATTTTGCCACGCATCTGGTAAAAAACGCGAAGCCGAACTAATAAAAATAAAAACCTGCGCCAAACTTTGCGCCGAACTAGATTTAGAATGCCACGCCGGCCATGGCCTAAACTACGAAACCGCCAAAATAATTTCTAAAATTCCGCAAATTATTGAGCTAAATATCGGCCATTTTTTAATCGGCGAAGCGGTGTTTGAAGGTTTGGAAAAAGTGATTAAAAAAATGAAGAAGGCGATTAGCTAAAAAGCAAAATATTACAAAGCCTTGCCACACGGTCTTCGCCGCGACAAAAAATTTTGACCCAACTAAGAAAAAACATTTTTTAAATCACCCCAAAGAGATCTCTTGCTTGTTAATTCTCCCCTCCATAAGTTGCGCCCCCTTTCCAAAGCACGTCACTTTCCACATCGCGGGGTAGAGCAGCCCGGTAGCTTGTTAGGCTCATAACCTAAAGGTCGTTGGTTCAAATCCAGCCCCCGCAACCACTTCCCATTTCAAAGAAATCCATTAAAGTCCGATAAGACTACACACAAGCGCTTTCATCGCCCCTCACCTGTCCAAAGAAATCCAGCTAAATTCGCCTGAAGCCAAATTTTTTTTATGTACAAAGCTATGTACAAAAATTGGCATAAAAAAGAAATTTTAGTTCCATTCTAAAGCCTGCCGAGCTATGATTTTAGATGCCGCGGAGCATCTTTAGATAAAAAATTAGTCCAACAAAATCCAATAATTTTATCCATCATTGCTTGGTCAGATCCTTTGCCGTCAGTGATGACGACGAAGGAGGGAATATTACCCCGCAGATCAAGCAAAGTGTGCAGCTTAATTGCTGACTTGGTTGTTTTGTATTTTGCCCAAGGAAAGGTTGAAAGACATAAGTCAATCACGCTTGAATCAAGGGCGTAGAGCGAGTTGTTAATTTCAAAACCTAGGTCTTTCTCAGCCAGAGAAAAGGATAGTTCGAGAATCGTTTCTAGATCGAAAAAACTTTTTACCCCTGTTTAGCCCTTGAATAACAAGGGTTGAGGAGGGGTTGATAATTTCTTAACCGGACAGTAGTGTTCTAAAAATGTGTCTAAAAAAAGTGGCTCTCATAAGCATAAAACTCGAAGATAAGGCGACGGAAAATTTAAGACAAATCGCCACAAAACAAATTCCATTTGTTGTTGCAAAAACGCTGACGCAAATTGCGCAGCAAAGTCAGCAGGAAGTCAGAAAAAATATTCGGGAAAAATTCTTTATCAGAAAAAAATCTGGCGGTTTTGAAAGCTCAATTCGAATCAAGCCGGCAACAAAAACAAAACTAACCGCTGAAGTTTACACGATGGCTGTCTTTGCAGCGTTGCGACAAACAGGCGGTGTTAAAAAAGCAAAAGACGGACGGCTTGCAATTCCTTCATACCAAAGCATCAATCAAGTAAAGAAACGAAGCGACGCAAACAGTCCGTCCCACTACCTTGCAGGTGATGCCTTCAAGATGAAAACAAAATCAGGACAAGAAGTTATCGCACAGCGCAAAGGTAAGGAATTAAAAATCCTCTTCTTCTTGCGTAAGAGCGCTCAGGTTGATAAGAAACTCGATATGATTGAGATAACAACAAACACAGTGAAAGATCGCTTTGACGCGCAATTGAAATTAAACCTAAACGAAATGACGATCAGACACTAAAAAACAAAAACCTTCTAGATTAACATTGGAACGATAAGACAAGCATGACTGAAGAAATTACCAACGAAAAAGAGCTACTAGATGCCGTTAATTCAGCCGGCGCTTCTATGCAAATGATTCAGGATTATTTAGCAAAAAATCCACAATTAATCTCAAAGAATCGGATTAGGTTTCCAAGGGGATAGAT
>CAIUFU010000212.1 GCA_903898475.1 uncultured Alphaproteobacteria bacterium
GTTACTCCAGAAAGTAGTGCGGTTTTACTAGTATCTTGCGCAGATAAAGTTCCGTTAATGTAAGTCTTCTGACCTTCAGTTGAGCTTTGAGTGAAGACGAAGAGTCTTGGGGTTTCTGTTGAGTTAGCGTAAGCGCTTACCTTCGGAGTTACGGTGTAGTTTGCTGAGTTGTGACTGTGATTAATTACTCCGTCACTGGCATAACCAATGGCTAGTTTGTCGTCGACAACATCGCTGGCGTCAGTGGTGCTTAAGAAATTTCCGGCACTTGCTGTCTGTCTTTTTTCTAGAACCACAATCGTGTAATCAGTTCCGTTTAAGAAACTGGCGTCAGCAATTTTTAAATAGTTGGAAGTGCTGCCAGAAAATTTTACCGCGTGAATGTAGTTGATGGTGTTGGCGTAAGTTGGTCCGGTTCCAACAGCGGTGATTGAGGATTTACTTCCCGCAACTTTCTGGTCAGTCCAAGTACTGACAGCAGCACTGTCGTTACTTTCTGAATCTAAAAAACTGTCTCCTAAGCTACTTTCTAGCCAAAGAGCATTACTACTTACTCCAGCGATTGGAGAGGATTTGGTTAGATTTTGTGCGGCTTGGATGCGGGATTTTTTGATTAGGGAAATACCGGCGAATACTCCGGCGATTAGGATGCCTATGATGATGAGGATGGCTGCGACTTCAAATAGAGAAAAGGCTTTATATCTTGTATGGGAAGCAGATTGAGCTTTTGTCATTTGAAAGTTTTAAGAAATGTAAAAAAATAGCTGAGGTTCTTTAGTAAGTAACCTCAGCTATTCCTCTACCAGAAAAACTCCCCCTACATTAATAAAAAGTCGGCCTTGGGTCAATTAGGGAATTAGAACTTACCTTGGTAAATTTGGATGATGTTTTCCAACATTTTTAGCGCTTCTTCTCTTGGACGTTGGAAAGTGTTGCGACCAATGATTGAGCCATTAGCGCCACCTTTGTAGATTTCACGAATTTCAGCGTAAAGCTCTTGATCGGTTTTGGCATTGCCACCAGAAAACACGACAATTCTTCTATTGTTGAAAGTGGTTTTCATCACGTGGGCGATGCGTTGTTCCATTGTTGAAACAGGGATTTTCATTTTTTCGTAAACCTTGATCGCTTCAAGATTTTCAAGCGCTTGAGTTGGTGGTTTCACTTTAATGATGTGAGCACCAAGAAGTGCTGCCATGTGCGCTGCGTAAGCACAAATATCCATTGCAGTTTCGCCGATTTTTGAAAGATCGCCGCCACGAGGATAAGACCAAATTACACTAGCAAGACCGTAAGATTTAGCTTCTTCTGACATTTCACGAATTTCTTCAAACATGTCGAAAGCAGCGTCAGATCCTGGGTAAATTGTAAAGCCAATTGCTGAACAACCCAAACGCAAAGCATCTTTTACTGAAGCAGTTGTAGCTTGGTGTGGCGCGGTTCCGCCATTATGCAAAGAGTTTGAAGAGTTAACTTTTAAGATTGTTGGAATGGCTCCAGCAAAAGTATCAGCTCCAGCTTCAATCATGCCAAGAGGCGCTGCGTAAGCGCTCAAGCCAGCATCAACTGCCAATTGAAAATGGTAGTGTGGATCGTAAGCATCTGGATTAACCGCGAAACTTCTATCTGGACCATGTTCAAAACCTTGATCAACTGGCAAGATCACCATTTTACCGGTGCCACCAAGTTTGCCATGCATTAAAATGCGCGCTAAATTTGTTTTGGTGCCAGCATTGTCGCTTTCGTAGCAGGCAAGAATTTTTTTAACTTTCGAAGAGATTTTCATTTTATTTGGAAATTATTTTGGAAGAGATTTGTAGAAAAAATGCTGGAAAAAATTTTTAGTTTTGCGAGTCGCCAGCGTCAAGTTTTTATTGATTAAAACCTATAACTTATAAGCCCTAAGACCTTTAATAACTTTTATAGCAATATAGATAAGCACGGCCAGACCAAAAAACCATCCATAAGGTGACAACATGAGCAACACTATGGAGCCAAATGCTATCATCCCAGACCCGCATATTACACCGCGCAGCATAGGATACATGAAAAAACTCAGCAGAATAAAATGTACGTAAAAAAATAGAATTATTGCCGGATATGCGATGCATTTTTTAGAAAAATCTTGCGAGGAACTTTTTATCAATGAATAGGCAAATAAGAATGGATAAACACCGCTAAACACCAACCCAAATGGACCGGGGATTGATATGAAAAACTTTGCAATCCAAACAGATACTGGACTCTGATTTGATTTGTCTAACATGTCCCA
>CAIUFU010000213.1 GCA_903898475.1 uncultured Alphaproteobacteria bacterium
CGACAGGCTCAGCATGACAATGAGTTTTTAAGAGTTTTAATTTGCAAAATTGCTCTTCGTTTTTAGTTTACGCCGCCTCTTTTTCCCTCACTTGAAAAATTCAAACAACATGAAAATCAACTTCGCTAAATCGGCAGATTTTTCTGCGTTAAAAACTTCTGTTGCTGTTTTGGTTTTAACCGAAGAGCAGGTAAAAAAATCTAATCTAAAACCGGTAAAATTCGCCAAAGATAACTTCGAATTTTCGGGCAAAAATAATCAGGCGCATTTAGTTGCACAAGGTGAAAAGCCAGTATTGTTGGTGGGTGCGGGTGCTGAGAAAAAACTTAATGAATTAGAATTGCAAAAAATCGGCTCACGCGTTGCGGCGGCTTTAAATGGCGCAAAAATTAAAAATGGCAGTGTCTTTTTTGAATCAAAAAATGCCGCTTCTGATCTTGTTAACATTGCATTTGGCGCTTCTTTGCAAAGCTACCGTTTCAACAGGTATTTTGAAAATAAGAAGAAAGACAAAGAGTTAAAAATCGAAAGTCTAACCGTGATGGTGCCAGATGTGGCAAAGGTTAAAAAAGAATATGCTGAGCTAGAAATTTTGGCCCAAAATATTTTTTTCGTGCGCGATTTAGTTTCTGAGCCTTCAAATATTTTAAACCCAGAAAGCTACGCTGCCATTTGCAAAACCTTGAAAAAAGATGGTTTGGAAGTGCAAGTTTTGGGTGAGGCTGAAATGAAAAAATTAGGAATGGGCTCACTGCTTTGCGTTGGTCAGGGAAGCGCGCGTGAATCGCAATTAGTGGTTTTAAAATGGAATGGTGCAAGCGCCAAAGATCAGCCTCTAGCCTTTGTTGGCAAAGGTGTAACTTTCGACACTGGTGGCATTTCAATTAAACCTGCAAACAACATGGAAGACATGAAAACTGACATGGCGGGCTCTGCCGTAGTTGTTGGTTTGCTACGTAATTTGGCGCAAAGAAAAGCTAAAGTTAACGCAGTTGGCGTGATTGGTTTGGTAGAAAATATGCCGTCAGGAACTGCGGTCAAACCCGGTGATGTGGTGCGTTCAATGTCTGGTCAAACCATTGAAGTAATCAATACTGACGCTGAAGGCAGATTGGTTTTGGCAGACGCTCTTCACTACACTAACACCAAATTCAAACCAAAATTTATTGTCGATTTAGCCACGTTAACTGGCGCAATTATTGTTGCTTTGTCGGATGTTTACGCCGGATTGTTTTGCAATGACGACGAGCTAGCTAAAAAAATTGAAAGCTCTGGAGCCACAGTTGGTGAGCGCGCATGGCGTATGCCTTTGGGCGAAGAATACGACGAAATGATTAACTCTGACATTGCTGACATGAAAAATGTTGGTAGTGGTAGAGGCGCTGGCAGCACTACAGCAGCACAGTTTTTAAAGCGTTTCGTTGGCGAAACAAAATGGGCGCATTTGGATATTGCTGGCACCGCTTGGAAAGGCAAAGGTGACGCAATGGCGGTTAAAGGTGCGACAGGTTACGGTCTGCGTTTGTTGGATCAGTTGGTGCGTGGTTACGAGAAGAAATAGTTAAAAGAAGTTTTGTCATCCCAATTGAAAGAAGCTTTGTCATCCCGAACGTCAGTGAGGGATCTCTTGAAGTTCAGCACTAAAACTCAAGAGATCCCTCACTGGCGTTCGGGATGACAGTTCAAATTTAGATCAAATAAATATTAAAGAATGAAAAAACTCCTAATCACCGGCGGTAAAAAACTTGACGGTGAAGTACAAATTGCTGGTGCAAAAAATGCCGCTTTGCCTTTGATGGTAGCGTCAATTTTGACTGATGAAAAGCTTACTCTCACTAACGTCCCGCACGTTTCTGACATTTCAACAATGGCCAATCTTTTGGTGAATTTGGGAATTGAAGTTGAGCTAGATGGTTTAGATCCCGACCTTGGCAATCAAGGCCGTGCTTTGATTTTCAACGCCAAAACAATTTCCAATCCAATCGCGCCTTACGAATTAGTGCGCAAAATGCGCGCTTCAATTTTTATCTTGGGGCCACTTTTGGCGCGCCTTGGCAAAGCGAGAGTTTCCTTACCTGGTGGCTGCGCCATCGGTACGCGTCCGGTAGATTTGCATTTGAAAGCAATGGAAAAACTGGGTGCCAAAATTGAACTTTCTGGCGGCTACGTTGACGCTTACGTGGATGGACGTTTGAAAGGCGCCAAAATTAATTTTGAAAAAGTTTCGGTTGGCGCAACTGAAAATACTTTAATGGCTGCGACTTTGGCGGAAGGCGAAACTGTGATTAACAACGCAGCGTGCGAGCCTGAAATTATTGATCTGGCGAAATGTTTGACTGCAATGGGTGCAAAAATTTCTGGTGCCGGAACGCCGCAAATTAGAATTCAAGGTGTTGAAAAGTTACACGCGGCGCGTCACCCGATCATTGCTGATCGAATTGAAGCTGGAACCTACGCAATTGCTGCCGGAATTACCGGCGGAAAAATAAGATTGCTCGGTGTTGAAATGTGGATTTTGGGTGGTTTTAAAGCAGAGCTTGAAAGAGCAGGTTTAAGATTGGAACAAGTTGGTGAGCGTGAAGTTGAAGTGACTCGCGCTTCTGACATTATTCATTCTGTGAATATTTCAACTCAACCTTTCCCAGGGTTTCCAACTGACATGCAGGCGCAATTCATGTCGCTAATGGCGGTGGCTGACGGCACTTCAACAATTGAAGAAACTATTTTTGAAAATCGTTTCATGCATGTTTTAGAATTGGTGCGGATGGGTGCAAATATTGAGTCCCACGGCAATTTGGCAGTGGTTAAAGGTGTGAAAAAATTGACTGGCGCGGAGGTAATGGCAACTGATTTGCGTGCTTCGGTGTCGCTGGTTTTGGCAGGATTGGTTGCTGAAGGAGAAACCGTAATTAACAGGCTTTACCATCTTGAAAGAGGTTACGAAAGGTTGGCGGACAAGCTGATTGCTTGTGGCGCGGATATTAAAATTTTGTACTAAATAACTAAAATAGGTCCCTGAGCAAAGGCCGAAGGCCGTCG
>CAIUFU010000214.1 GCA_903898475.1 uncultured Alphaproteobacteria bacterium
AACTCTGTCACCCATTTTTTGAAAATATCAGACGTCTTACTAAACATCGCTGTGGGTATAATCACCGGCGAGACGAAGATTAAAATAATAATGCCTGCCGCCGAGGCTAAAAAGATATGTAAGGCGCGCAAGGTGGCCGCTAAAAAGAAGAAACCAAAGAACATTACGGCAATGGCAAAATAAATTCCTACCCCAGTGGAACTAACTCCCGCAATGTTGAAGCTGAAATATCCAGCAAGAATTAACGACGCAATATTGGCCACACTGACCTCTGGACCATAGCCCAAATAGCGCATCATTTTGCAATCGAGCGTATCCCATAAAGCCAAATATTCTTTGCCAGAAGGATAGGTGCGACCCGAAGAAACTTGCGAACCATCCGGCAATGAAATCATCCCAAACTGACAGCCGTCCCTTTGAGATTCAGATTGCTGAGAACTAATTTTAAAGACCATCTGCGAAAACTCTGTCGAGGCGCCGTAAACTCCTTTGAAGAAGAAACCTTGCCACGCCTCACCCGTAGCAAAAAAAAGCACCAAGGTAATTTTTAGCAGATACATCAGGATATCTTTCTTCTCTCCGATATTCGCCTTACCCAGCAAGATATTCATGCCGTAGAACATAATCGATAAAGTCAGAACCATCTTCACCACATCTTTCATGGTGTTTTGCACCATTGAGAAAAACGAGGTCTCTTTCACCGTATTGCCTTTTTGATAAATGAAGTTGCCGTTTACTTTGTAACTGCCGCTCGGACAAGTTCCATCCGCAGATGGATATTCATTGGTGGTAGCACATTCACTGTGACCCGCAACATTGTAGAAAAGATTTTCTAAAGTTTCTTTCACACATTGCGCAATTGGCGCCGAAAAGTGCTTCTGACTGTTTAGAATAAAACCACCGCCGTAAGCGGTTTTGTTTTGAGAATCACCGACGAAATTCAAGCAAGCATCTGAGAAATAAGGCGACCCTAGATTAGTTTCATATTGATAATCTGCTAAACTTGTGATGGTGCAGTGAGTTAAATATTGGCAATAATTTCTACATTTGCCCGCCTTCGCATTGTAAGAACAATCGCTATCTCTGATCTCGCTTTTTGAAGAGCAATTGCCCGCTGTAACATCATCTTGAGTAATCAGAGTCCATCTTCCATTGGAGTATTTTCCATCTTGGTAATAATCACAATATTCCGAACCGCCACCAACAGCAAAGTTATAAGGGCATAAGCTGTATGTTTCGGCACAAATTAAACTGCCATTATCGAGTGATTTGGTTGAGAAAGTAATGCCTTCCACATTGCATAATTGACCAACTCTACAAAAAGTTTTAACGCCGGTTATTGGATTATCTACATCACCCCCCGCGTCATTTATCAGATCTGTAGTACCGCCCTTAACCACACCAACACTACTTGAAAGCGCTGTATAATTTAGACAAATAAATTCGGCGCTGCGTTTTTTACAGCAGGCATAGGCATTTTGTAATTCAACAATTCTTGCAGCAGTGACGGGAGCATTAGTTAACGGATCCATGTTGCCCGGAACTAAATTATATTTCTTACAGTTATAATTGCCTGCCGCAGTGCCTCGCATGTAATATTTCTGCTTCGGATATTTGCCATCCACCTTCTGCGTCACATCGTAACAAGTTTGATAACCTCCATCGGGATTATCCTCTACCTCTTCACCACCATAATACCATTCGCGATAAGTTTTATCTCCTGAAGCATCGAGAGTTAATTTTGAGGTTTGTCCGTCGCGAATATAACCCTCAACTGCATCTTTTACTTTCTGCTTTTTGTTCGGAGCGCTGATGTCATATGTTAAAGGATTTGCCGTCACCCACTGTGCACCACAAACTTCAGTATGATTATAAGTGTTAAGGGCAATTCCGTAAATTATGGCAAGCTCGGCAATCGCGATACCCCAACTAGAAACCGCAAGAGCAACAGCTCCACCACATGAATAATCTTGCTGGGCAGCTTTTTTCACTCCCTCAATGGTTCCCCTAGTCAGATCATAAGCATCTAGAAGTGGAGTTGGAAGTATTCTAGGAATTGGGCTGCCAGTTGAACATACACCGTTCATCACAGCAATCGAGGTTTTTACTGCCGCATATGTTGTCAAAATTACGGTTAAACACACCGGATTCGACAACACGAATTCCACGTCCTTGCCCGCAGTTGTCATGTCAAAATCTAAGGTATCTGGAACACCACTAGAGCTACAGCTGCGGGTTCTACCAACACCATAATCAGTTGCGCTTTCCGCGTAAGAACCTTGTAGGGAAGTAACAAAAAAACAGCAGAAAACACCGACAGCAAACAGCAAACGCGAGGCTCTTCTAAAAAATGTTTGCTGAAAAATTATCACCGAATTCTGATTTTTTTAAATTATTTAGGACGGCTGCGTTCGTAATAAATTGGCAACCAGTCGTCAGGATCTTCACCCACCTCGTCAATGATTTCATCCATCAAAATCACCGTGTCAATACGAGCAGAAAGAACGCGAATCACGTCATCCATTCCACCCAAATCAATACGTGCGATTACGCCGTCATTATCTTGCTTTACGAGGAAAAAACGCGTTGAAGGATCTGTGGTTTTTACCAAGTTAAATTCACGCTCACTCAACATGAAAACTTCGCGATAAAGTATCGTCGCTTTCAAGTTTGGCAGAAAAATTTGTGTTGAGGTTTGCTGCACCAAAGTATCGGAAATGCTACTTTTAGCCGCATCTTCCACCGATTGTGTCGCGAATACTACGAAGGTGTTGAGTTTTCTTAAGACTTTGAGCCAATCTTTAATTTTTGGCGCAAAAACTGGGTTTCCAATCAAGGCCCAAGCTTCATCGAGAACGATCATTGTTGGCGAACCATCAAGTGAACTTTGAATACGATGGAATAAATAAAGCAGCACCGGCCCAATAGAAGCCTTATCTTGCAAGATGTGCGACATTTCAATTCCGAAAGAGCGCGCTGATGTGAAATCGATCATGTCATCTTCATTATCAAACAACTTAGCGTGCGAACCGGTAGTGTGCCACATCGATAACCTACCAGCTAAAGTTCCTGGACCGCCCAAGCCCATGAAAGGCGCGATGTTTCGGATTCTTCTTTGCTCTTTCGGCAGTTTGTAATTTCCTTTTACCGCTTCGTTAATGCGCTCAATTTCGTGAGCTGGCAAAGCCGTGTCGCCAACCATTACTAGCGCCTTCATGAAGTCGATTAAGAATGAGCGATTTTCAGCAGTATCTTCGAGTTGAAATGGATTAAAGCCGGAAGTTTTTGCCGCATCCGGAATCATGTAACGGCCACGAATCGCACGAATAAAAATTTCTGCACCGCGATCTTTATCAAAGAAAAATAAACGGCCGTTAAATTTCTGTGCCTGCGCGCAAAGAAAGTTTAGTAGTACCGTTTTACCCGCACCGGTTGGACCAATAATCATACTGTGACCAACGTCGCGCACGTGAAAACTGAAAAAATAAGGCGTGCCCGAAACAGTGTTAAGCACCGTCACCGCATCGCCCCAGTGATTTTTCTTGCGCTTGCCTGACGGATAATTGTGAAAAGAAGCAAAAGCCGCGATGTTTAAAGTGTTCACCGTACTGCGGCGCGCCATGAACTCAGCATTGCCAGGTAGTTGTGCCCAATAAGCTGGCTCTAAATTCATTTTCTCGCGAACGCCGGTAATACCAGTGTTTGAAAGTTCGACCACTGCAAGCGACAAAGCGCTTTCCAAAGCTTTTGGTGATTCTTCAATACATAAAACCGACATGTGATGCACGCCGAAACCAAACTCACCACTCATCGCTGAATCTAGCGCCGAGTCAATTTCTTGAATTTGCGAAACCGCAACGTCTTCTGACTGAATCAAACGACGTTGTTGCAACTGCATCGAACTAATCGCCACCATGCGATTAATAAAAGAAAATGATTGGCTGATAATGAGCTCAAAAGGCATCTGCATAAAACCATCAAAAACTCCGGCGTGAGTTGATGGGCGATATTCTTTAATTGAAACCATGCCGGCATATTTGGCGCCGGTTGGGTGGTGAACTTCAACTGATTTATTTCCGAAATAAAGTCGACTAATTGGCAAGTGATGCGAGATTTGGCCCAGTGGAATTGTCATTGGCTGAGAGTGACCGCAATTAACCAAACGCGAGAAAAATTCTAAAATTTCTGAAGTAACACCATCCTCGCTTTCATTAATGCCCAGAACCCGGGGGCCGTAATTGCCGTAGCCATTTAGAATACGCTCGGTCATCTCATCAAGCTCGTCAAAAGCTTCGCGCATGTAATTTTCCCACGAAGATTTATCAGCGCGATGCTGCAATTTTTTCGCCATATGTTCAAGCACAGCAGCGCCTGAAGTGTCAGCTCCACGAATAATCGTGAAATAATGTTCATTAATAAAACTTCTGGTGCCTGAGTGCTTTTTTTCCCATTCGCTATTAACGCGCGCCGAAAATAGATCGGGCATTTCACCATCAGGAAAACCTTTTTCTTTGCGACGAATGGTGTGGAAATAAAGCGAGAAATTGCCTGACGCCATACCTTTTAAAAGGTTGTTTCGAGCATTTTTTTTGAGATCAATATCAACGTCATCAGCGGTCTCGAAGGCGAATCCTTTAATTTTAATAACACGAACTAACTCTTCTTTGTGAGTTAAAATCGTGTCTGAATTCCAATGGCATTTATAAGGAATAAAATACGCCGCCGAAACCTCTCCCTTGGTGACTTTTTCTTTTGCTGGCTTAACGGTTGAAAGACGCATTAATTGGGGAAAGTTTGAAGGAAATTTGAATTTTTTTTGAAGTTATTTTTGCATCAAAAAAAGTAAAGGTGAGAGTTGGATAAGGCTCGCTTTTATTACAAGCTGTCTCGATTAATTTTTAATTTCACTTATGACAATTTCAAACAATCACTTCGCTGCAATTTGCATCGCGATAATTATTTTTTTAGAAATCGCGTTAGGCATTTCACCACAAGCAGATCGCATGACTTGGGCAATGGAAAATGCACCGGTTTGGATTGGCATTACAGCTTGGCTTTGGACCAAAAATCAATTTCCGCTCAGCAAATTTTGCATCGCGCTATTTTGCCTCCACGCAATTATTTTAATGGTTGGTGGCTATTACACTTACGCCAAAGTGCCTTTGGGATTTTGGGCAAAAGACTGGTTCGAATTATCGCGAAACAATTATGATCGCTTGGGCCATTTCGCCCAAGGATTTATTCCGGCAATTTTCATTCGTGAACTTTTGCTGCGGGTCGCAAAATTACCGCAGTCGCGCTGGATCACAATTCTCACCATCTGCACCTGCCTTGCCTTTAGCGCTTTTTACGAATTGATCGAATGGTGGACTGCCATTTTCTCAACAAATGGCGCCTCAGATTTTCTTGGCACACAAGGTGATGCTTGGGATACTCAATGGGACATGTTTTGCGCATTATGCGGCGCGATTATTTCGCAAATGACTTTACAAAAAATTCACGATCGCTCCATGAAAATTGCACAATAAAAATTCTTGAGTCTTGCTTAGCTCATTCCTAAATTGCGCCCCGATCACGAAGTCCGCTCCACCAGTTTTCAAAACATCCATTTTAAATATTTTTAGAGGTTAACCCATGTCCATTAACAAAGTGATTTTAGTTGGTAATGTTGGCCAAGATCCTGAAGTTCGCTCAACCCAAGATGGTCGCGAAATTGCCAATTTTTCTCTCGCAACTTCTGAAAGCTGGAAAGACAAAAACTCTGGCGAGAAAAAAGAAAAAACTGAATGGCACCGTGTCGTAATTTTCTCTCCCGGCCTTGTTAATATCGTAAAAAGTTACGTAAAAAAAGGTTCAAAAATTTACATTGAAGGCTCGCTACAAACCAGAAAATGGACTGATGCGCAAGGTCTTGAGAAATTCACCACCGAAATCGTTTTGCAAAATTTTAATTCAACTTTGCAAATTCTTGATTCACGTGATCGTCAAGGCGGCGGCGCTTCTGATTCTTATTCTTCTGGCTCATCTTCTTCTCGCCCAAGCAATAACAGTGTTTCGGTTGAAGAACATGACGATGAAATTCCATTTTAGTTAAAAAAATTTAGCGCATCTAACTTAAAAAAGTTGGATGCGCTTTTTTTTGTTTTTGTAAGTTTTTATTTTCCCTTCTCCTTCCCATGCCTACAGTCACAATCAACGGTAAAGAAACTTTAGTTCCAGATGGAATTACAATCATTCAAGCTTGCGAAATCGCTGACGTTGAAATTCCGCGTTTTTGCTATCACGAAAGATTAGCCATCGCCGGAAATTGTCGCATGTGTTTAGTTGAAATTGAAGGCATGCCTCCAAAGCCTGTCGCATCTTGCGCTATGCCTGCAACTGAAGGAATGAAAATTCACACCGACACCCCAATGGTGAAAAAAGCCCGCGAAGGTGTGATGGAATTTTTACTCGCCAATCACCCACTTGATTGCCCAATTTGCGACCAAGCTGGCGAATGCGATTTGCAAGATCAGGCCTTTCAATATGGCAGCGGCAAAAGTCATTACCACGAACATAAACGTTCGGTAAAAGACAAAAATATGGGCCCACTTGTTAAAACCCAAATGACACGCTGCATTCACTGCACACGTTGCGTACGTTTTATGGAAGATGTTGCCGGCACCACAGAAATGGGCGCTGCGGGACGCGGCGAAACCATGGAAATCACCACTTATCTTGAGCAAAATTTAAAATCAGAATTATCTGGAAACATCATCGATCTTTGCCCAGTTGGCGCTCTAACTTCTAAGCCTTACGCCTTTAAAGCCAGAAGTTGGGAATTAAGAAAAACTGAAACAATTGACGTGATGGATGCAGTTGGCAGTAACATCCGCATCGATTCTCGTGGCGTTGAAATAATGCGAATTTTGCCACGCTTAAATGAAGAAATTAACGAAGAATGGATCTCAGACAAAACCCGTTTTTGTTATGATGGTCTAAAATATCAACGTCTCGACAAGCCTTATGTAAAGCGTGACGGCAAGCTTTCGGAAGTTAATTTCGAAGAAGCTTTAACTGAAGTTGCAACTAAAATTAAAAGCCTGAAAGCCTCTGAAATCGCGGCTTTAACTGGTCAACTTTCAGCTGCTGAAGAAATTTTTGCGCTAAAAAAATTGCTCGAAAAATTAGGCGTCAAAAATTTTGACTGCCGCTTGAAAGGCGAAAAACTTGAGTCGGCAGATCGCGCCTCTTACCTTTTCAACAGCACCATTGCCGGAATTGACGCGGCAGACGCTTGTTTATTAGTCGGTGTAAATCCTCGCAAAGACGCGCCAATTCTAAATGCCCGCATCAAAAAAAGATCACTTTCTAAAAAATTAAAAATCGCCTCAATTGGCAGTAACTCTGATTTGACCTACTCGCATAAGCATTTGGGCGATGATGTTGAAATTCTAAAAAACATTTTAGAAGGCAAATCAGAATTTTCTGAAATTTTACAAAAAGCTGAGAAGCCAATGCTGATCTTGGGTCACGACATGTTAAGTCGCGAAGATGGCGCAGTAATTTTAAGCTACGCCAAAAAAATTGCTGAGAAATTTAATCTGATTTCTGACGGCTGGAACGGCTTTAATTTCTTGTCGAAATCAACTGGGCTTCTAAATGGCTTGGAGCTTGGATTCACAGGATCCACAAGTGCCGCAGAAATTTTGGACAAAGCAGAAAAAGCTGAAATCAAAATGGTAATTTTGCACGGAGTTGACGATGATTTGGATTTTGCCAAATTAAAAGATTCTTTCGTAGTTTACATCGGATCTCACGGAGACCAAGGCGCGCACTTTGCTGACGTAATTTTGCCAGCAACAGCTTACAGCGAAAAAGATGCGATTTACGTTAACTTGGAAGGTCGTCCGCAAAGCACAACTCACGCTGCTTTTGCGCTTGGACAAGCCAAAGAAGATTGGAAAATTATTGCCGAATTAGCTGAAAAACTTGGGGTTGATTTAGGTTTTTCTAACCTTGCTGAGCTTAGAAAATCATTAGCTCAAACCAATGCGATTTTCGCTAATTTAGAAAAAATTTCTAAAGCCACTTGGGTAAGATCTAGCGAAATCAAAAGCGATTTTGCTGATAAAAAATTAGTGGCTAAAGAATTTGATTTTTATCTGACCAATCCAATCGCGCGCGCTTCTCGCACTCTCAATAAGTGTAGTGTTGAACTTGGCTAAAAATCTTAACAAGAAAAAAGTTGCATAAAAACTTTCCATCCCTAGCTTGCGCCGCTCCTCAGAAGTCGGCTAAGTGTCATTTAAGTTAAATCAAAACAAACAAATGTTAAAAATTCGTCTATCTCGCGGCGGAAGAACTAATCTTCCTTTTTACCGCATCCTTGTTACCAACATCACTTCTCCAAGAGATTCTAAATTTCTTGAAAAGATCGGCACCTACAACCCGTTGCTTGCAGATGACAAAGAAAATCGCGTCACTGTTGATAAAGAACGTGCTGAATATTGGCTTTCAGTTGGTGCTCAACCAACCGAAAAAGTTGCTAAATTTTTAGTAGCCCTTGGTGTTAAAGGTTCTGAAAAATATGCTCCAAATTTCAAACCAAAAAACAAAGGCGAAGGCTTAAAGAAAAAAGCTTTAGATAAATTAGCTAAAGAAAAAGAAGCTGCTGCTGCCGCTGAAGAAGCTGCTGCGTCTGCAATTGCTGCAGAAAAAGCCGCTGCTGCAGCGCCTGCCGCTGAAGCTCCAGCAACTGAAGAAGCTGCTGCGTAACTCATAAGAAAACGCCGCAAACATCTTAAAAATGTTTGCGGCGTTTTTGTTTTTAAAGATGCCCCAAATGTTTTCTTGCCCTAAAAAACTGCTGATTGCCACCAATAATAAAGGGAAGTTTTCCGAAATCGAATCACTCTTAAACAACATCAATATTGAAGCGGTTCCAACCTTTCAATTTAACCTCGCTGAACCGGAAGAAACCGGATTAACTTTCGCCGCCAATTCACTTTTAAAAGCCAAATATTACGCCGCAAAAACTGGTCTCGTTGCACTTGCCGATGATTCAGGATTGTGCGTTGAAGCTATGAATGGCGAACCTGGAATTTACTCAGCGCGCTTTGCCAAGAATGCTTTGGGCGAAAATGATTTTAATGCAGCTTTTGCTAAAATTTTCTCTGAAATCAAAAAAAACTCTCCGCAAAATCTGCGCGCTTTTTTCATCTGCAATTTATCAATTTTTGATCCAAAAACTAATTTCGAAATTTCTTTTGAAGGTCGAGTTGATGGCAATTTAATCTTTCCACCTCGTGGCGATAAAGGCTTTGGCTATGATCCGATTTTTATTAAAAACGGCATGGAAAAAACTTTCGGCGAAATTTCTGCGCCAGAAAAAGATCAAATCTCGCATCGCGGCGACGCCTTTGCAAAACTGGTTAAATGGCTAAAAAACGACAGCTTGTAAAAGCGATTTTTAAAATTATCTCATTGTCATGCTGAGCCTGTCGAAGCA
>CAIUFU010000215.1 GCA_903898475.1 uncultured Alphaproteobacteria bacterium
CCGAAGGCCGTCGAAAGAAGGGCCCGAAGCTCGAGGTTCCGGCCCTTCGACGACGGCCTTCGGCCTTTGCTCAGGGACCTAATAAATAATCAAATAAATTCACGAAAAAATGCTACAATTCCTCGCAAAAAAAATCTTCGGCTCAGTCAATGATCGCACCGTTAAGGCGATGTTTGAAGAAGTTACAAAAGTTAACGCTTTTGAAGCGGAAATCTCAAAACTTTCTGACGAGGAATTAAAAGCAAAAACCACCGAATTTCAAAATCGTTTTAAAGCCGGCGAGTCTCTTGATTCAATGCTGCATGAAGCATTCGCGGTTGTTCGCGAAGCCTCAAAACGCGTGCTACAAATGCGCCATTTCGACGTGCAATTAGTTGGCGGCATGGTCTTGCATCACGGCAAAATTTCAGAAATGCGCACGGGCGAGGGAAAAACTTTGGTTGCGACTTTGCCTTGCTACCTTAACGCACTAAGCGGCAAAGGTGTTCACGTGGTAACCCCCAATGATTATTTGGCGCGCCGTGACTCAGCTTGGATGGGAAAAATTCACGAATTTTTGGGGCTTACTGTTGGTTGTTTAACTAATGATCTAAACGACGACGAGCGCCGCCAAGCATACGCTTGCGACATTACTTACGCCACCAACAACGAACTTGGTTTTGACTACCTGCGCGACAATATGAAATTTAGCACCGATCACATGGTGCAGCGCGGCCACAACTTTGCGATTGTTGACGAGGTTGACTCAATTTTAATTGATGAAGCGCGCACGCCACTAATTATTTCAGGCCCCACCGACGACAATTCAAAACTTTACGAAGAGATTAATCGCCTGATTCCGCAGCTAACTGACGCTGATTTTCAAATGGAAGAAAAAGATCGCGGTGTTTTCTTAACTGATGTGGGCATTGAAAATATCGAGAAGGTTTTGAAAGGCTCAGGCGTGATTGGTGCTGATTCTTCAATCTACGATCCGGCGCATATTTCTTTAGTGCACCACATCAATCAGGCACTCAAGGCGCACAAGGTTTTCAAAAACGAAATCGACTACATTGTTAAAGATCAATCAATCGTAATCATTGACGAATTCACAGGGCGCATGCAAGAAGGACGACGCTTCTCGGATGGTTTGCATCAAGCTCTTGAAGCCAAAGAAGGCGTAAAAGTTCGCAATGAAAATCAAACTCTCGCCTCAATTACTTTTCAAAATTATTTCCGTCTTTACAAAAAACTTGCTGGCATGACGGGAACAGCAACCACTGAGGCTGTTGAGTTTGAAGAGATTTACGGACTTCGCGTGGTAGAAATTCCAACCAACCGCACTGTTACCAGAATTGATGAAGATGATGAAATTTACAAAAACGAAAAAGGTAAATACGACGCCATCATTCGCTCAATCGAAGAAGCGCACGCTAGAAAACAGCCGATTTTGGTTGGCACAATCAGCATTGAAAAATCAGAATATCTTTCAAGATTGCTGCGCTCTCACAAATTGCCGCACAATGTTTTAAACGCCAAATATCACGAGCAAGAAGCTGAAATTATCACGCAAGCGGGTGTTCCCGGAGCAATTACAATTGCTACCAACATGGCGGGACGTGGTACCGACATTAAGCTTGGGGGAGATCCTGAATTCATGATTGGCGAAGAAACTGATGAGGCAAAAATCGCTGCAATCAAAGCTAAAATTGAATCTGACAAAAAAATTGCCATTGAAGCGGGCGGGCTTTACGTGCTTGCAACTGAGCGTCACGAAAGCCGCCGTATTGACAATCAATTGCGTGGAAGATCGGGCCGTCAGGGCGATCCGGGAAAATCAAAATTCTTCCTGTCGCTTGAAGATGATTTAATGCGTATTTTTGGTTCAGAAAAATTGCAGTCGGTGCTTACTCGATTTGGTTTGAAAGATGACGAAGCAATTTTTCACCCGTGGATTACTAAAACTCTTGCCGGCGCGCAGCACAAGGTTGAAATGCGCAATTACGAAATCAGAAAAAATCTTTTGAAATATGACGACATCGTCAATCAGCAGCGCAAAGTGATTTTTGCTCTGCGCTCTGAGGTGATCGCCGCCACAGATATTTCAGCAAAAATTGTGAAATTTTTGGAACAAATCACTCAAGAATTGGTTGAAGATTGCATTGCCAAAAATTCTTATTCGGAACAGTGGGAAATTGATCTTTTAGAAAAAGAAGTTCTTAGAATTTTCGGCTTGAAGCTTGATTTGAAAGCGCAGGCCGCCAAAGACGGTGTTACTGAAAAAGAAATTTTAAATTTCATTCGCGGCAATGTTGCCGAAGTTTTTGTTGAGAAAGAAAGACTCTACGGCGCTGATTCAGTGCGCCAAGTTGAGCGCCAAATTTTCTTGCTGACGCTTGATTCAGAATGGAAAGATCACTTGCTCTCACTCGACAAATTGCGCAATGGCATCAACCTTCGTGCTTACGCGCAGAAGGATCCGCTGATCGAATACAAGCGCGACGCTTTCAGTTTGTTTGAAGAAATGATGCTGAGAATCGAAGAACAATTTGTGAGTCGCGTGGCTCACATGCAAATTGCTCACCGCGAAGAAGGGGTAGATTTATTGGCTCAAGCGCCGAAGCAAAAAATGTTTGAAACCAGAAATGATCCGGCTTTTGTGCAAAGCGAAGCGAAACCGGTTTCGGGCGCGGCGAAGTTGAATTTGAAGCCAGAGGATCGTGATCCGCGTGATTCCTCGACTTGGGGAAATGTTGGTAGAAATGAACCTTGCCCGTGCGGAAGTGGAAAGAAATACAAGCAGTGCCACCAAGCGGCTTAATAATATCCCTCCTAGTAGGGAACTCGAGAGCAGGAAAGGGTTTGGTTTGTAACCCTGTCCAGCGCTCGGTTCCCTTACAACAATAATCCTGTCATCTCGAACGAAGTGAGAGATCTCATGAGCTCAGCAACCTAAACTCATGAGATCTCTCACTTCGTTCGAGATGACAGCTTGTTGCAAAGAGATAGTTACGCAGCAGGACGGGGTTTGTAACCCCGTTCTTACGTTCATAAAAAATTTAAGTAGCGGAAATGAACATGTGGACGGGGTTACAAACTCCGTCCAGCGCTCGGCAATTAAAACTTTAACAAAACCAAAAAAATTTCAAAATGAATACCAGTCAAAGTAAAACTCAAAAAATTCTTTTGTGGGCAGTCATTCTTCTTGGATCAGCAAAAGGGATTAATCTAATAAACTACGAAACATCCATATTTCTTTTGATTCTCTTTATTGGTGGATATATCGCCTCAATCGCTCTTGATATAAAAGATGGGATTGAGGAAATGAAAAATAATATAAACACCTTGATGAACAGGTAGTGTTAAGTATATAAACGCGTAATTTTTTTATTTCCCCGTGCGCCAAAACAACCAACTAACCTTCAAAACCCTCAGACCAGCCAGCTCTCAAGACGAAGAAGCTAACTTCCTCTGCCAAGATGTTCTTGGCAACTCCCTAAAAAAAACCGACGAAAATTACATTCGAGTCGCCGGATTTCTCGACGGCAAAATGTGCGCAACCGCAATGCTGATCCGCCAAGAAAATCTTTTCAAAATGCAAAATGTTGCAGTCACGCCCGAGATGCAAAATAAAGGCGTTGGCTCGATGTTGCTAAAATTTTGCGAAGAATTGGTTTGGGAAAAAGGTGTGGCTGCAATCTACTGCCACGCCAGAGATTACGCGGGTCGCAGTGCGGTGAACTTTTTTTTGAAGAACGAATATTTCTGCCGCGGTGGTGAATTTGAAGAAGATGGAATAGCGAACCAATTAATGATTAAGTTGCTCGCGCTAGATGGAGATGAGTCTTAAAACCCAACCCTGCCAACCCCTGGTAATTTCAAAGCCGGATGTAGAAAATCTACGCCAAAGGACAGGCCAATAATGTTGATTTCGAGTCCTTCGACCAATCCTAAAATTATTCCAAACATTCCAAAAAAAGAAAATTGCACGCCGGTTTTTGACTCGGAAAGAGCAAAAAATTTCACGCCATTTTTGTCGCAAAGCCAATCTTTGCCAATTGCGTTGCCTGGTAGCGCAATTTTTAAATCGGGAATTTCGCGAATCACATGCGAGACAAATGTGTTGCTGTTGGGGCCTGGGTAGGCGCGGTAGAATTTTTGGTAGGGGTAAGATTTGATTGCTGCTTGAATTTGCGGAATTAATTTTTCGGCTTTCTCACCCGCGGCAGAAAAAATAATTTCTGGTGTCGCGTCAAACCAGCGGCGGTCGGGCAGGTCGGGTTGCGCCACCACAACCCCGTCGGCGCCAAAATAAGTGCCCCACAAAACTACGTGGTAAACTAAGTAGCTTTCGGCGTTTTTTTCTTTGGTGGCAATCCAAGTGTGCTGACTGAATTTGCCGCGCCACGAATAGGCTTTGGCGCTGTAAAACTGCACTTGTGCTTCGGGAGTTGCTTGAGCCAAAGCCACTAAATTAGCGCTTTCGCGACTGGCTTTGTCCCACGTGTTGGTTCCGGCTTTTGGGTTAAAATAAATCAGCGCGCAGGTGAAAAGAATCAGAAGTAAAAAAAACATTTTCGATTTCGTGGTTTGAATTGATTTTAGGAAAATTTTTAGTTTGAAAAGGTAGTTCATTTTGTGAAAAAAATTTGAATTTTAGCCTCGAGGCGAAAATTCGCTAAAAAATCCTGTAAACCATTAAAAGACAAGGGCTCAAGACCAATGCAAATTACACTAAAAAATTACAAAAGTTGCTGACAAAAATTCAGCAGACAATTGCAAAAACCAAGAAAAATATTGTGCAGTCAGTTGACTACCAAAAGGTTTTAATGAGTTGGCAAATTGGCAAAGAAATTGAGTTGCAGTTGACGCAAGACACCGAAATTGAAAAAAGCACTCTCTACAAAATGCACGCTTTTCACAAAGCCTACCCAAAAGTGCCAGCAGAAAATAAGCGCTTGAGTTGGAGCCACTACCGCAGACTGATTGCGGTGAAAGATCAAGAAACTAGGCAGCAGCTTGAAGATTTGGTGGTGAAAACCAATAAGACCGACATTTACGGGCGTTACATTGCGGATGTTTTTTTGCCGAATAAGAAAGAAGAGAAAGATTTGTCGAAGGTAGCGCGGGATGGGGTTTATTTGAGTCAGATGTTGTTGGATTTGGGTTTGGTGCAGGTGTTTTGAGAGTCTAAAATTTAGTTAGAAAATGAATGTGTGGAAGGAGTTGCAAACTCGGTCCAGCCTCGAGCCTCGATGCAGGTCGGGGTTTGTAACCCCGATCTTATGTTCATTTCTAAAGTTTTGCGCGCAGGTTTTGATCAATCGAATCCAAAAATTCTTCAGTGTAGAGGTAGTGTTTGCCGTGCTCAACAGCGTTTCCGTGAATACACACTGCTAAGTCTTTGGTCATTTTTCCTGACTCAACAGTTTCAATGCAGACTTTTTCTAGCTTGTGGCAGAAGTCGATTAGCTCTTGGTTGCCATCTAATTTGCCGCGAAATTCTAAGCCGCGAGTCCAAGCAAAAATTGACGCCAATGGATTGGTGGAAGTTGGATTGCCTTTTTGATGTTCGCGAAAGTGGCGAGTTACGGTGCCGTGCGCTGCTTCGGCTTCCATTGTTTTGCCGTCTGGCGTGATTAAAACTGAAGTCATTAAACCTAGCGAGCCAAAGCCTTGCGCTACTGAATCTGACTGCACGTCGCCGTCGTAATTTTTGCAGGCCCAGATGAAATTGCCGCTCCATTTTAAGGCGCTTGCCACCATGTCGTCGATTAGGCGGTGTTCGTAAGTGATTTTTTTCTCAGCGAATTTTTGTTTGAAATCTTTTTCGTAAATTTCGGCAAAGATGTCTTTGAAGCGGCCGTCGTATTTTTTCAAAATGGTGTTTTTGGTTGAGAGGTAAAGCGGCCAGCCTTTTTGCAGTGCTAAGTTGAAACAAGAATAAGCAAAACCGCGAATTGATTCGTCGGTGTTGTACATACTAAGTGCGACACCGGCGCCTTTGAATTCAAAAACTTCGCGCTCGATTATTTTTCCGTCGGTGCCTTCGAATTTTACCGTGAGTTTGCCGGCTCCGGGAACGACGAAATCAGTTGCTTTGTACTGGTCGCCGAAAGCGTGACGGCCTACAATGATTGGTGAAGTCCAGTTTGAAACGATGCGCGGCACGTTGTTGCAAACGATTGGTTCACGAAAAACCGTGCCGTCTAAAATGTTGCGGATGGTGCCGTTGGGCGATTTCCAAATTTCTTTTAAGTTAAATTCTTTTTTGCGGGCTTCATCTGGCGTGATGGTGGCGCATTTAATGCCAACGCCGCAAGCCTTGATGGCATTAGCCGAATCGATGGTCACTTGGTCGTTGGTGGCGTCGCGATTTTCTACGCCTAAGTCAAAATATTGCAGGTTAACATCAACGTAAGGCAGGATTAATTTTTCTTTAATGAAGCGCCAAATCACGCGCGTCATTTCGTCACCGTCGATTTCGACAACTGGATTTTTTACAAGAATTTTTTTCATAAATTTTAGCGTTTAAAAGATGGGGATTGCGGTAAATATTCAACAAATCAGAACTAAGTCATTGAGCTGCCAAAATGCAAACATAAATTCATGGATGCATCTTCCTGCCTGATTCCAATTTCTTGAAAAATTTATGCGCAATAAAGTTAAAAAAATAAAGCCGGCGCATGTTGTCGGCGTGCTTGTAATCTTGTTTGTGGGATATTTTTTTTGGATTAAACCAAAATACAATCAAGCCAACAAAAATAGCGCAAGTGCAACTAGGACAACTGAAGTTGCGGTGGTAACTGTGAAAAAACAAACTGTGCAATTATTTCAAGAATTACCGGCACGAGTTGAGGCTTTTAAAATTTCGGAAGTGCGTCCGCAAATTGAAGGTGTGATTAAAAAAGTAAAATTCACCGAAGGAAGTTTTGTCAAAGAAGGTCAGCAGCTTTACCAAATTGATCCGTCAATTTATCAGGCGGCGTCAAATAGTGCGGACAAAAATTTGAAAACTTTGCAGGCCAAAAGAGATCGTTACCAAATTTTGCTGGAAAGCGACGCGGTGAGTAAACAAGAGTTTGACGATGTTGAAGCGGCTTTTGCGCAAAGCCAAGCGGATGCTAAAAAAGCCAAAACTAATTTTAATTACACCAAAGTTTTGGCGCCGATTTCTGGCTACATCGGTAAATCAAATTTAACGGAAGGTGCGTTGGTTGCGGCAAATCAAGCAGAGGTTTTAACCACAATTGCCCAACTTGATCCAATTTACGTTGATATGGTGCAGCCTACAAAAGACATGCTGCAGCTTGGTGAGCAAAAAGGAATTTCAGTCACGGTTGCAACCCACGATCCTAATTATGTAGCGGAGGGTAAGTTAAAATTTTCGGAAATTTTCGCCGATCAAAGCACCGACTCAATTCGTCTGCGCGCGGTATTTACCAACAAAGAACAAAAGTTACTTCCAGGAATGTTTGTGACGGCCAAGTTGCATCTAAAGCCAATCGAAGCGGTGCTAGTGCCGCAAAGAGCAACAACCCGCACACCAGATGGTAGCTTGATGGTTTGGGTGGTTGCAGGAGACGAGGCAAAACCGCGACCAATTAAAGCTGAAAAAATTTCTGGGGATTCTTGGGTGGTAGAAGATGGATTGGTTGATGGGGATATTGTGATTGTTGAGGGTTACCAAAAAGTTGCGGATGGAGCTAAGGTTAGTGCGGTTCCGTTTAAGGTAG
>CAIUFU010000216.1 GCA_903898475.1 uncultured Alphaproteobacteria bacterium
CCCCCAACCCCTCCTTGAAAAGGAGGGGCTTAGACCGAGCTCGGTTTAGAGCAACTCCCCTCCTTTTTAAGGAGGGGTTGGGGGTGGTTATTTGCGAACTCGATTTAGTATTTTACTTCAAAGCCCCTGCAACATCCAACATTCTCAGCGAGAAAGCCCATTCATTGTCGTACCAAGAAGCAACCTTAACTAAGTTGCCGCCGAGTACTCGGGTTTGTCCAGTGTCGAAGCAAGAGCTGTATCCAGTGTGGTTGAAATCAATTGAAACCAAAGGTTCGTCAACGATTTGTAGAACTCCTTTCATGTTTACAGCGGCTTTTCTTACTGCGTCATTTACTTCTTCTTTTGTGGTGTCGCGTTTGGCGATGAAATTCAAATCAACCATCGAAACGTTGGCAGTTGGCACGCGCACTGCGCCGCCGTCTAATTTTCCTTTTAATTCAGGAAGAACCAAACCGATTGCTTTGGCAGCGCCTGTTGAAGTTGGAATCATTGACATGGCGCAGGCTCTGGCGCGGCGCAAGTCTTTGTGCGCGTTGTCAACGATGTTTTGATCGTTGGTGTAGGCGTGAATTGTGGTCATGAAACCTTTTTCAATGCCGATTGCGTCATTTAAAGCTTTGGCAATTGGAGCCAAGCAGTTAGTGGTGCAAGAGCCAACAGAAAGTATTTCATCTTCAGCGGTAATTGATTCGTCATTCACACCGAAGATGATGGTTTTTACTGAATCTTCTTTTGCCGGAGCCGAGATTAAAACTTTTTTCGCGCCCGATTCAATGTGCTGGTAAGCGTCTTTGTACTGAGTGAAAGCGCCGGTGCATTCAAAAACCACATCGATTTTTAATTCAGCCCAAGGAAGCTTTTTTGGATCGCGCTCTGAAATTAACTTCACAGTTTTGCCGTTAATCACCAAAGAATTTTCACCAGCTTCAACTGATTTTGAGAAGCGGCCGTGAATTGAATCATATTTTAGCAAATGCACTTGAGTCTCTGCTGAAGCGGATCCGTTGACCGCAACTAACTCGATGTTGGAATATTTTGGATCTTCAAAAATTGCACGGGCAACGCAGCGGCCAATTCTGCCTAGGCCGTTAATAGCAACGCGGATGGTCATATTTTAGTAGTTTTGTTTTTTAAGGAGAGAGATTTTTACCTAGAAACTCGTGAGTTGTAGTAACTAAGAGCGCTTCTGAAATCTTTGAGATTAATCTTTGCAGTAATCTCTTTTTCAGCGCCGCGCACGCTAAATCGCAGATACAAAAAGTCACCCGCTTTCATTTGCGAAAAGAGAGTTTGTTTTTGTAAATCATCAAGCGGGATCAGGCCAAAATCTTTGACGCTGACATTTTTTGACAAGATCAAATCATTTTGATCAACGCGAATGGTCACGAAAGTTCCGAGTTTGGTTTGCGGAATAATTACAAAAAGTTGAGTAAAAAATCTTGAGGTTGGTTCAATCGAGATCGCCGCGGTGTTTTCGTAAAACTTCGATGCAACCTTGCAATGCGCCATGTTCATCATGGCATCAACTTCGCAAAAAACTTTCCAATCGCCGAAAGTTTTTTCTTCATTTTGAATGTCGATGATTTCGGCGTGAGCTTGATTAGAGCTTGTGACGTGAAAAAACCCGCTTAAAAAAAATGCCAAAAAAAATCCAAAAATAATTTTTTTCATCATGAGTTTTGTTTATTTGTTAATTTACGGTTTGTTGATTTTTCTTTGTCTGGCGGGCTTGTGCGGCTTGTTTTTCTTTCAGGAATACATTCGCAAAATTTCTTGCCTCTCGGTTTCTTACAGCAGTTTTTTAATTTTGATTACGCTTCTGGCTTTGAAGAATGTGCGTCTGAATGAAGTTTTGGTAATCATGGTTAGTATTCTGGCGATTTTTTCGGTGAATCTTTTGATCGGCATCGGCATTGCGCGAAACATTGCCGAAGCTCAGTTTGATGGTGGTGACAAAAAATCTGAGGCTTAAACGTTTTCTAGTTTTAAGTGCACAGATTCAGTTTTAGCTGAAAGTTCTGACACTAATTTTTTTCTCAAAGCTGCGGTGTGATTTTCGATTTGATCAAGAATTTCAAGGATCTGCATCGCTTCGTGTGACAGGTCATTTAGGATTTCTTTTTCTTGAATGGCTACGTTGCTTTTCATGTTGTTTTGAAGTTAGTTGAAATAGGCGGGAAGAGGGCAAAAGAGTGTTTTGAGA
>CAIUFU010000217.1 GCA_903898475.1 uncultured Alphaproteobacteria bacterium
CAAAGCAAAGCAAAGCCATGCAAAGCAATTGACCTCATAGACGAAGCGGCGAGCTCTTTGAAAATTGAACACGATTCAAAACCAACTGCTTTAGATGAAACTGATCGCAAAGTTATTCAGCTAAAAATTGAAGCTGAGGCTTTGAAAAAAGAAGAAGATAAAGCTTCGAAAGATCGTTTGGAAAAGTTGAAAGCTGAGCTGACAAATTTGGAAAAAAAATCAGCAGAAATGACTTCACTTTGGCGCGCCGAAAAAATGAAACGCGGCAAAGGCAATGAACTCAAAAGCAAAATCGAACAAGCCAAGTTTGAGTTAGAAAAAGCGCAGCGTGAAGGCAATTTGGCGAAAGCGGGCGAGCTTACTTACGGCACAATTCCTGAGTTGCAAAAAGAGTTGCTTGGCGTTGAAACATCGGTGTCGGATGGTTTGGTGCGCGAGTCGGTTTCGGAAGATGATATTGCGGCGATTATTGCCAAAGTTACGGGCATTCCGCTCGATAAAATTTTGTCGGGAGAGAAAGAAAAATTGCTCAAAATGGAAGATTTATTGCGCCAAAGAGTTGTCGGCCAAGATGAAGCACTGCATGCAATTTCAAACGCGGTGCGCAGATCGCGCGCTGGGTTGCAAGATTCAAATCGTCCGATTGGTTCGTTTTTATTTTTAGGGCCAACGGGCGTCGGAAAAACTGAAGTTTCAAAAGCTTTGGCCGAATTTATTTTTGACGATGAATCAGCAATGCTGCGCATCGACATGAGTGAATTTATGGAAAAGCATTCAGTTGCGCGTTTAATTGGCGCGCCTCCCGGCTATGTTGGTTTTGAGCAAGGTGGGGTTTTAACTGAGGCGGTGCGCCGCAGGCCTTACCAAGTGATTTTATTTGACGAAGTTGAGAAAGCTCACGCAGATGTTTTTAACATTCTGCTGCAAGTTTTGGATGACGGCAGATTAACCGACAGCCAAGGCCACGTGATTAATTTTACCAACACGATCATTATTTTGACTTCGAATTTGGGCTCGAAATTTTTGCTCAATTTGGAAGAAGGTCAAAAAGTTGATTCGGTGAATGAGCTGGTGATGGAAGTGGTGCGCGAGCATTTTCGCCCTGAATTTTTGAATCGTTTGGATGAAATTATTTTGTTTAACAAACTCAGCCGCAAAAATATTGCCCGCATTGTGGAGGTGCAGTTTGCAAGGTTGGCTAAGAGGTTGGAGATTAGAAATATCACGCTCAATTTAGAAGAATCAGCGGCCAAATATTTGTCGGACAAAGGCTTCGACATCAATTACGGCGCGCGTCCGCTCAAACGCGTGATTCAGCGTGAGATTGAAAATATTTTAGCGGAGAAAATTTTACGCGGCGAAATTTCTGACGGACAAGCTGTAACAATTGAAGCGGGAAGCGAAGATGGGCTTAAGTTTAGCTTGATTAAATGAGGGATTGATAAAAATTTGCGCTATTGGTTTTGAGGATAATTTTAAATATTTTTTATGGCTGGAGAAGATCTTAAGAAGAAGACCGGGACGAGAACTACGAAACCAGCGGATACAAAAAGTGTACGGCAACAATATGTGCCTCCGGTTTCTAATATTGGTAATAGGAGGGCTGGCGGCAATACTCTTGGTAGTAACGCTGGCAGTGTTGTTTCTGATGATGCTCAATATAGTCCAAGAGCTGAATCGGTTGTTTCTACGGTTACGGTCAGTAAATTTACAAAAAAAATTACAGAGGCAATAAGAGCGGCTAATGTATTCGCCGCAAAGCAACCGGTAAAAACATCGGTTTTGCAGGACATTATCGCACTAAATAATTCCGTCGGAATAGATGAAGGCAACCCGCGCGATGTGCAAATTATCGAACTTCGCAAAGGTGGCGTGCCAAGTGAAGCTGAAATGTCCTTGCCGACAAGATTTGCAGGATTGGATTTGGATGTGATTCAGCAACTAGTGACTTTCAATATTAAGGTTCTTCCTAGATATGCCATGCCTTCGGAACCGATGCAGCAGTTTACGGGGGGTATTAAAGCTTTTGAACAACATGTTTGGCCAATAAGTAAATCATATCCGGATAGAACTATCTTTAAAGATAAAGGAGACGTTTTAGTGGCAGCTACAGGAGCTGCATCAGCTACATCTTTCTCACTAGCAAACGAAGATCCATTAAGTGATCTAAAGCGAATTATTGAAAGTGATGCAACTTATGAAGATAAGTTATTAGAGCTCAAACGCCTCAGAACTTCTAATAGCAAAGCAAACGAGATTGTACTCAGATATCAGGATTTGAAAGCGACCGATTCTTACAAGGTAACTTGCATTGCGATAGAATTGGAGCTGATTAGCGAGCAAATAAATTGTTATAAAAAAGATCTCGAGGAGGCTTTTAACAGTTATTGCTCATCTGGAAATGTAAAACTAAGTGGTGTGACGGATCATAAAGATGTGTTGGAGAATAAGGGTTTGTCGAAGCATATGTGTGCTCAGACTTATAGGGAAGATATCGAGCATCTAACTCAAGAGTTTAATGAAAAATACGCGGCGTTTCTTGAGCAGCGCAATGAGATTGAGGCCAATCACGTTCAAAATTATGGGAATCTGACTGCAGCAGAAAAGCATCCATCGATCCAAAAATTTAAATCAGAAATTTTAAGCGAAGAGCAATTTAGCGAGGTCTTTGCAGGCGTTACGCTTTCAGGAATTCAGTTTGAAGCATTGCGAGAAATTGAAAGTATTTTACTCAATCCAAAATCTCGATCTAAGCCATTAGTTTCGTTTAATATGGGTGAGGGTAAGAGTTTTCTGATTGAGTTGGTGCGAAAATATGCAGCAGTGATTGAGCGCGACAAACAGATGGCAGAATATGAACAAGTAAGCCTAGATGAAAAGATTGAGAGAGTGGCAACTTTAGAGCTTCAGATCGAGATGCATAAAGAGGCAATTAAAGCTCAAAAAGGTGGGAGATCTTTTACTAAAGATGGCACATCAATTCCTCTCGCAGAGGCGAAACTTATTGTAAAAGCTCTGGAAGGTCAGCTTGGAAAAGTTAGGCGCGAAGTCAATCAAACTAGATTGCGCGGACTTAAAATAGAGATTATTGATCGGGCTAATGAAGAGGCCAAATTGGCTGAACTAAATGCCAAAGGTAATTTGAAAAATACTTTGATATTTTGGGATGAATCGCGCTACGGGCTGCAAGGGACTTCCCAGAGAAAATTGGGAAGCCAGTTAAGAAGCTTTAAAGACAAAGAGGCTAATCTTGTTTTAGTTGGGGCTACGGTTAATGAAATCAAGTTAGTAGAAGCGGTTAATAGAGCGAGAGATAAGGGTAGAACCAAATATGACATCGATAAGCTGGGGTATGATTTAAAAGAATTTAGGAAGAGAAAAGATCGGGCGATTAAAAAGATAACCGAATCTTCTCTTGAAAAAGAGACGGAAGTATTTGCTCAAAAATGGGCGGAGATAGTAAGGAGGAATCATGTTGGTGAGAAAAAATCGCAGCATGTGTTTCTAGATCTGAATTTAGAGCATGTCAGTAGGGAAGAATTAGAGGTGGGCTTAAGAAAAATTATTGAAGGTGCAGGCCCGCAAATAGCGATGGTTAACTTTATCGTAAATGGTGAATATCGCTGCCTTATTGCTAAGAAAGGTGGAATAATTATTAATACCAAGGTTGGAAATAAGGAGTATTACAAAGCAATTTTACGAGATAGCAGAATCCCTCTGCCTGAAGGAGATGATCGCGAACTTACTGTGGCTGAAAAAGACCTGATTAGCAAAACAAAGAATATAACCTTTGTTGAAAATATTGCAGAAATTTATGGCGAACGCTACTCGATAGGCGGCGTCTATGACAAGGCGGATGTTTTGAAGGGGGAGGAAGATTCGCAGATTTTATATATCAGCAAAGCAGAGAAAATTAATCTTGCCGAAATTGGTCAAGCTCAAAGCAGAAACAGAAGTAGTAAGCCTTTGAAGGGAAAAATCGTAATTCAGGGTGAATGGGCTTCGCAAATTGCGGATCCCAAATCTCTTGCAGAGAGAGCTCTGAGCAATTTTGAAATAAGAGATCTGGAGGAATTTGTTGAAGATCTTGATTCAAAAATGGCCAAATATTTTCAAAATGAACAGGGTGGAAGGAAATGTTCGGAAGTTCTATCCGAGATAGAACTCTCTAATGAAGAGCGAGTTCGGATTATAGGTGGTGATGTAGGACTTATAATGAATAAGTTTTCACGGCATATTGACACCATGGAAGGCGATATAAGACATAAGTTTTTCCGTGATGTGAAGCTATTTATACATTACTCGTCTTTACGAGATGTAAAGACCTTGGAGCGAGAACAGGCAATCTTTGAACTAGCTTTAGGAAAGGCAAGAAGCTCGAATCAGGACTACAGAGCTCTGGAACTGAATTTTCAAGATGTAACGAGATTTCTGGATCAGACGCGGTTGGATTATGCGCCGCTGGTTTCAGATGATTACGAATATGAGTTTGATCAAACTAATCTTGGGCAATCAATGCCGGTATTAGTTCGCCATCACGTAAGTCATTCTTCAACAGCGCCAACAGTCATACTTAAAGCCAATGAAGAATTTATCGATCATTTTTCGCGTTTGCCTTACTCCAAAAAAACTCAAGCATGCTTGGATAGTGAAGCTAGGGCGATCAGGGAAAGAGAAAAATATGAAAGGGAGAATAAAAAACGTCTAGATGGAGAAAGGCTAAGACGAATGAATGTGCTTGCGGCGGAAGTGCAGAGGGCGCAAAGAGAAGAAGATAATCTGCAGAAATATTTAAGTGATATAGCGAAAGAAGCTGAGGTAGCGGGAGAAGAAAGGTTAAGGCTTGAGGAAGAAAGAGCGAAATTGGAACAGGAGTTAAAGGATGAGGAGAGAAAATCGGAAGAACCTAAATTTGATCATGAAAGTATTACCG
>CAIUFU010000218.1 GCA_903898475.1 uncultured Alphaproteobacteria bacterium
CCGTGCCCAGAATCATGCTTCGACAGGCTCAGCATGACAATTGGGGTTAGTTCAGTTTAAGATCTGAATTTTTGTGCAAATCCACATTCAAAACCAACCCAAACCCAATCATCATCGACGCCATAATTGTGCCGCCGTAAGAAACAAAAGGTAATGGCGCTCCAACCACTGGAATCAAGCCCATTCCCATTCCCATATTGATGAACATGTGGATGAAAAAAATATTAATCACACCCATCGTAAGCAAACGGCCGTATTGATGTTTAGTCTTCATCGCAATTGAAATGCCAATGGCGATGATGCCTGAGTAAACGGCGATTGTGAAAAAACTTCCCAAAAATCCGAGTTCTTCAGAAAGCATCGTGAAAATAAAATCGGTTTGTTTTTCCGGTAAGAAATTGAGCTGACCTTGTGTGCCGTTTAAGTAACCTTTGCCGAAAAGTCCGCCCGAACCGATGGCGATTTTTGATTGAATAATGTTGTAGCCGCTGCCCAATGGATCGTTGCTGGGATTGAGGAAAGTGAGCACGCGCTGTTTTTGATAATCGTAAAGCAAGAAGTGCCAGGCAAATGGAATTGAGGCGAGTGCGGCGATTCCAACGGAAACGAATTTCCACATTTTAACGCCCGCTAAAAACAAAAGTGAAACGCCGGCCATAACTAAAATTGCGCCGGTTCCAAGATCGGGTTGGTAAAAAATAAAACAGGCGGGAACTGCGATTAATGCCAGCGGAATAATGATGAAACGAATCTGCCCGATCTCTTCTGCCTCAATGCTGTAGAAGTAACGAGCTAGTGCAAAAACCGTGCATACTTTCATGATTTCTGAAGGTTGAATTGTCACCGGTCCGATACGAAACCAACGCGTTGCACCCATGGCGTTGTGGCCCATAATATCAACGATGATGAGTAAAATCAGTGCCACTGCATAAAAAATGTATGAGGCTTTAAACCAAATTTTAATGTCGGTAATTGCGATAAAAATCATCAGCGGAAAGAAGATGCAGAAAAACCCGAGCTGCTTGATGAGCCAAGGTCTGAAGCTGCCGCCGCCAGCGGAGTAAAGCATTAAAAAACCAATGAATGCCAAAATAATAATTAGCGAAATTAAGAGCCAATTTAACTGTTCTAGCTTTTGCGAAATCGGAATTTTTTTTTGCTCGAAGAAGGACATTTTGCGTTTTTTTGGGAAGTAAAAATTTAAAGAAGGGGCCGCGAATTAAGACGGCTTGAAATATTAATCAAGCTTCCTTACCTTCGCGCGAAAATTACCTATTAAGACTTTTTTTAAACCGCTTTCCAGCCTTTATTTTCAAGCATGTCAGAGATTGAGAAACAAAATAAAAAAACCAAGCTCAGAGTCAAAAATTGGTATTCGAATCGTTATCAAATTATTGTAGTTCAGCGTAATATACTTTTGCTCTTCACTCTGGTATCAATGTTCTCGGTTGCGATCGCGGTAATTTTTGTGAAGAATGTAATGTCTTCAAAGTCGCTTGAGCCTTACGTTATTGAAGTTGAACAAAAAACCGGAATTGCGACAATTGTTGATCAATTAACTTCGCAAACTTTCACCGGCGATCAGATGATTCGCAAATATTTCATCAATGAATTTGTTCACGCGGCGAGCGGTTATGATCCAAAAACTTACAAAATGAATGTTGAGAAAGTTAGACTTTTCTCGGTGCCGTCAGTTTATTCTGAGTTTCGTAATCGCATTAATGCGCGACAATTAGGAACTGGCTCGCAAATTGATGTGCGGATAAAATCGGTGCAATTTACCGATGCCAATACGGCGCAAATTCGTATCACCGATCAGCTTTCTTCAGATACGGATTACAAGCCGCAAACCAAAGAAAAAGTGATCACAATGGGATTCTATTTCTCTCCGCAAATGAATTTGACTATGGAAGAGAGACTGATCAATCCTCTAGGTTTTCAGGTTAATAATTACCTGATCGCAGAAGAAGTGTTTAGTTACTAATTCAAACTTAAGGAATGATGAACCGAATCGAGATTATTAAAATTACAACCAAAGCTCGATTCTTGGTAACATTCCTTTTGCTCTCGCTTTTTTCTGCAGCTGCTTTTTCACAAACTCCCATCACTACCGATTCCCGCATCAGAACTTTGGTTTACAATCCCAACGAAGTTTACGAGCTGAAGTTTTACTATAACTATCAGTCATTCATTGAATTTTCTGAAGATGAAGAAATTGAAATGATTTCAATTGGTGAGGCTTTTGCTTGGCGTTTAACTCCTGCCGGAAAAAGATTATTTGTTAGGCCACTGGAAATTGCGGCTCACACCAACATGACCATCATCACAAATAAAAGAACTTATCACTTCGACATCAGATCTGATGAATTTAACGGTAAGGCTGATGAAGATTTGGTTTACACCGTGAGATTTTTCTATCCGCAAATTGGCCAGCCTTTGCCAATTCCGCCGCAGCTTACTGCGCCAAATGTTGCGGTTAGAAAGCCAGCGCCAGCGGTTCAGGAAAAATATGTGGTTAAAACTCCAATTCCGGGTGCCAATGTTACCGAAGCAATTCCGGGTTTGATTGGACGTAATCCCGAAAAGGCAGATCTGAATTTTGATTATAGTTTGGCGGGAAAATCAGATAATATCGTGCCGTTAAAAGTTTACGACAACGGCACTGAAACCTATTTCCAATTTGCTAATGACAATTTGGTAATTCCATCAATCAACTCGGTGGATGCCAGTGGCAATGAGCAGGTCTTAACCTATGTGATTCGCGACAATTATGTTGTAGTGCCGGTAATCACTAGACAGTTCACTTTGCGTTTGTCGGACAGCTTGCTTTGCATCTATAACAACAAAATGTTCAATCTGAAGAGATAGTTAGATCGTTAAAATCAGGCGATCGCGATAAAACTCATATTTCTTAAACTTACGCAGGAAGCTCATTCCCAAAAGCGAAGTTCCCATCTCGGCGTTATTTACGGACGCCGCAACATCATGAAAAATCACATCTCCAACTTCTATTTGATCAAGCATAACTGTCGCCCCCCAAGCTCTACCATTGGCGGTTTGATAAGGTTTGTTAAAGTTTAGCTTTTTTGGATTGATACCAATTCTTTCGGCCTCAGCAAGGCTCATAACAATGTCGCTGGCGCCAGTATCGATCATAAAATGCATCGCAGTGCCGTTGATTTTGAGATCGATATAAAAGTGACCATCTTGCGACAGAGTAATTTCTAACTCGCCGGATTTATTGATGCGAACTGCTGAAGGATTTATTTCGCCCAAAACGCGATTTTTAAAATCTGAGAATTCGAAGCGGTAAGAATAAATGACAATTGTTGCAAGCCCCACAACTGACCAAATTCCCAGATATTTAATAATTTTACTCAAAGGCAAATCGCGACGTGTCAAAAGGCCGCTAATTAGCATCGCTAAAATTATTGAAAGGCTGGCGAAATTTTGCCAATCGCTTGAGCTCAAACTGCTAAAATTCATTAAGCCGCCTTTAAAATTTCCAAAACTTGTAAATTTTCTTCTTCAGTTCCAATCGTCAAACGCAGACAATTTGGTAATCCGTAACCCGCCATTTCGCGCAAGATAAAGCCATTTTCCAAAAGTTTAAGATTGGCTTTTTGGCAAGACTCAGCGCTGCCAAAATCCAGCAAAATAAAATTGGCAATTGAAGGGTGAGCTTTGACGTGATCCAGTTTAGCAAATTCTTGAAAGAAAATCTTTAGCCATTTTTTATTGTGAGCTTTTGATGCAGCAAAAAATTCATCATCGTGCAAAGCTGCTAAAGCGGCAACTTGCGCCGGTCCACCAACGTTAAAAGGCCCGCGAACCTTGTTTAGAACTTCGGCAACATATTCTGATGAGTAACACCAGCCGATGCGCAGAGAAGCCAAGCCATAAATTTTTGAAAAAGTGCGAGTCGCCACCACATTTTCAAATTCATTCACCAGTGCGATGGCGTTGGGATAGTTTGGTTCATCAACAAATTCTTCGTAAGCGTGATCCAAAACAATCAGCACATTTTTTGGCGTGCCATTAATTAATTTTCTAATTTCGTCCGTGTTTAAATAAGAGCCGGTTGGGTTGTTGGGATTGGCGATAAAAATAATTTTTGTCTTCGGTGTGATCGCGGCAAGAATTGCATCAATATCAGTTTTAAGATTCTTTTCCTTAACTTTTATCGCTTTGGCACCGACGCGCTTGGCAGAAATAGGGTACATTAAAAACCCGAACTCGCTGTAAATCACTTCATCATTAATTCCGGCAAAAGCTGAGGTTAAAAATGCTAAAATCTCATCAGATCCGGCACCGCAAACAATTTGTTTAGCGGCAATGCTATTTTTAGCGGCGAGCCCTTCACGTAGGGCAGTGCAAGCTCCGTCGGCATAGCGCATAACTTCAGAATTGTGATCTTGATAAGTCGCAATTGCTTTTGGACTTGAGCCTAAAGCGTTTTCATTTGAGGAAAGTTTGACGACTTTCTTGCTGCCGATTTTTGCTTTTCCAGGAACGTAATTATCGATTTCTAAAATGTGTGGATGTGCTGTTAATTTCATGTGAAACTTTTCTCCAATTTTTCGATTAGTTGTTGAACCTTTTCAAAGTCGCCAAATTTGATAGAAATACGGCCATTATTTTTAAAGGAATTATAAGAAATTTTTGCTTCCATTCCGCTGACTTGCGAGAGTTTATTTTCTAAAATAGTTAGATGTTCGCTGTTAACGAATTTTATTCTCGATTCAGTTCTAACCAGAAGCGGCGTGCTTCTGATTTTCTCTACTTTTTCATCACGCACTAAATCTTCGGCATGACGAACCGTTAAAGCCTCATTGATAATTCTTTGAGCCAATTTTTCCGGATTGTTCGAATTAATAATGGCGCGCGCATGACCCATTGAAATTAGTTTTTTATCCAGAGATTCGCGAACTGAAGCAGGCAATCCCAAAAGTCGCAAAAGATTGGCAATGTGGCTACGGCTTTTGCCAACTCTTTTGGCGATTTGATCTTGTGAGTAAGAGAATTCTTCGATCAATTTCTGGTAACCTTCGGACTCTTCAATCAAAGATAAATCGGTTCTTTGGATGTTTTCGATAATCGCCAGTTCCAAGGCTTCATGATTATTAATCTTTTTGACGATGGCAGATATTTTTGAAAGTCCGGCAAGAATTGTTGCACGAAATCTGCGTTCGCCCGCGATGATTTCATAATGATCTTCATTGCCGATTTTGCGCAAAATAATTGGCTGAATTAGACCATTTTCTTTGATGGAATTGGCTAATTCTTGTAATTCGATTTGGTCAAAATTCTTACGCGGTTGGTAAACCCCGGCATTAATTTTGCTAATTTCAATTGATTCAACGGCTTTGAAATCTGGAG
>CAIUFU010000219.1 GCA_903898475.1 uncultured Alphaproteobacteria bacterium
CCCAGTTCCATTTCATGAGTTATAAGTTTTAAGTTTATAGCTCAAAAATCTATGTTTTATGAGTTATAAGTCTAGCGCTTATTGCTCATTTTCGGCAAATAAAAAGGCCAGCCTTTTTGGGGCTGGCCTTCTTTTTTTTGTCTAACAATTAATTCTTACTGAGCTGCAGCTGGAGCTTCTGTCGTAGCCTTTTTCGCTTTAGCTTTTTTCTTAGATTTAGCTTCTTTCAAATGCTCTTTCGCAGCGGCTTTGCATGAAGCAATATCTTCTGCGCTTGCGGCAACGCTAACTTCTTGGCCTTTCAAAGTGGCGACTTTTTTGCCTTTGATTGTTGGGTAGAAGCAGTTTTTCCACAAGCCATTTCCTTCTTTGAATCCGCCAGCGACGAATCCTAATTTTTTGCATTCGTTTAGAACATTTCCGCAAGCAGGGATTTGCTCAATGGCGCTGCGGCGTGATTTTTCTTTTGTATTAATATCGGAGTCGGCGGCGTTAGCGGCTGAAACTGCGAAAGCACAAATTGATAGAGCGGTGAGGAAAGTTTTTTTCATAAAATTTTTGGGATTTTTTAGGTTATTTAAAGTGTCTGACGCTTTTAGGTAAAAGCTGGTAAACGAGCTAAATTCGCAACCAAATTAATCAATAAGAAAGGTTATTTGATATTAAAAAAAGAGCCGCGAACATCCACTTTACTGCACTAAATTCTCACAACCAAAAGTTTTTCAAAATGCCAAATTTCACGCTTCCTTACGCTCAACCAATTGCTGCTGACAAAAAAATTCTTTACAAAAATGCCCGCATTATCGATCCAGAATCTGGCTACGACAAGCTTGGCGAGCTTTTAACAATTGGCGATAAAATTGCTGATTTCGGTGAAAATATTGATGCGGCGGGTGCCGAAATCATCGATTGCAAAGGCCAAGTTTTGGCTCCTGGATTAATCGATATTCAAGTTCACTTCCGCGATCCCGGACAATCTCACAAAGAAGATTTAACCTCGGGAAGCGCTTCAGCTGTGGCTGGAGGAATTACCACAGTGGTTTGCCAACCAAATACTGCTCCAACTCTAGACTCAGTTCTAACTTTTGATTACCTACGCCTTAAATCTCGCGAAGTCGCTTATTGCAACGTTCGCGCTTATGCTTGCATAACTAAAGGCATGAAAGGTGAAGAGCTTGCCGACATGAATTCTTTGGTTGCGGCGGGTGCTGTCGGCTTTACCGACGACGGTTTGCCAGTGATGAATGCTAACGTAATGCGTCGCGCTTTTGAATATTCGAAAAATCTCAACGTTGTTGTGGCGCAGCATGCCGAAGATTTGAATTTGACCAACAAAGGTTGCATCAATGAAGGCAAAACCTCGCTTGAGCTTGGTGTGCGCGGCATTCCAAATATTTCTGAAAGCGTAATGGTTGAGCGCGACATCGCGATTCTTGAAGCAGTTGGTGGTCGTTACCACTTGCTTCACGTTTCAACTCGTGAGGCTTTGGATGCCATTAAACGCGCTAAAGAAAAAGGTCTTAACGCAACGGTA
>CAIUFU010000220.1 GCA_903898475.1 uncultured Alphaproteobacteria bacterium
CGCCGTCTTCTACTGAGAGCGAGCCATAAATGATCTCGCCAGTAACTTTCGCCTTGCTTGAAATATCAATATTTTTAGCGCGAATCTGTCCGTCAAAAGTTCCTCTGACGCTTAGAGATTCAGCAATAATATTTCCTTCAACAAAACCATTCTCACGCAAAATCACTGAGTTACCTCTGATGGTTCCTTTGATTCTGCCTTCGATTTCGATCAAGCCTGCACTAACGATTTCACCTTCCATAGTAAGGTCGCGAGCGATGATTGTTGGAGTAGATTTAAAATTCGGATTAATCGCGGCTAATTTTTTTGTGACAATATTGTCATTTCCCACATCTTCGATCGACACTACTTTTGCAGATTTCATATTAGCTATTAGCATGTTTTGAGGTTTTATCGTCACTAAATAATGTCTCTCCGGCTTCCAAAAACTTCTTTGGATTTAGTGGAATATTTTTGTAGCGCACTTCGTAATGTAAGTGTTGTCCGGTACTGCGCCCTGTGCTGCCTTGCAGAGCAATCACTTCACCTTTTTTAACTATTTGTCCGTCTCTTACTTTAACTTCTGACAAATGCCCGTAGCGCGTAGTAATGCCAAAACCGTGATCGATTACAACGGCATTTCCGTAATCACTAAACTTACCAGCCAAAATAACTTTTCCTTCTGACGGGCTGATGATTTTTTCTTTAGTCATTCCAACAAAATCAAGCCCTTGGTGACTTGCGCCTCTGCCGGTGATTGGATCAGATCTCGTACCGAAGCCACTTGAAATGTAGTAATTTTTCATTGGACGCGACAAAGGCAAAGCATTCGCCACTTTTTCGAGCACGATCAAATAATCGATTTCGCTGGTGAATTTTACTTTTTCTAAACGCTTTTCCAAATCTTCATCTTGCGAAGATTTATTGCTCATAATTGCTTCAAGAGACGCGTCTTCAGAAGCTGGTCCGCCTTGAGCATTTGTTCTTTTTTTGTCATTTAAAGAGATTTCGCGAACTGCTTCCGCTGATTTTTCACGCAAGATTTTTTGCGGCATTTTTTTCAAATTCAAACCTGTCACCGCAATCGCATCTTCAATTTTTTTGATTCTGCCGCGCGCGATTGTTTGGATATTTGCTAGCTTACTGCTGGCATCTTTAATTTGTCTGAGAGTGTGCTCATCTTGCCTGGAGAGATCTTCTTCTTTGAAGTTTTTAGGCTGCTTAAACTGATGTTCTTGCGCTTTTACTTCGTGAGTGCCGCCACCGATTACATTAAGATATTCGTTAATCTTGGCCAGCTTCTCATTCATTTCGCCAATCTCTTCTTCGAAATATTCATTGGCTGATTGCAGCTTGTTAATTTCATTAGATTTAGCGCCAACGATTTGGTCGTAGCGCACAGTCTGCATGACTAAATTGCCAATCAAAATCAAAACCAAAATCGCGCAAGCCTGAGAAATCGGGCCTAAAGTGACGCTTCTGATTTTTTTATTGGTAACAAAAAGAATTGTCCTTTTGGTGAAAATAAGTTTGTAAAAACGAACAAGTATTTTCGCTAAAGAGGTAGCAAGATTTTTGCTGGCAGCTGTTATTTTTTCTTTCAAAAAATAGCTCTTTTTCATCAAAAAATTAGTTGTTACTAAAAGGTGTAAATCGGTGGTGAGCCTTAGGGAGAAGTGTGATTAGAGTAGAAGGTAAAGGGTTTCTTAAAAACCTAGATAAAATTAAAATTAGGCGTGCATCTTCCTAAGCGAGACTGGCAATGTCAAGTTTTAATTCCTAACTCCAAAATCAGTTATTGACTAGAAAAATCCCTTACATAGTTTGCGCGGCCCTTTGCGCTATAGCTGCAACTTATTTCAAACAAATTACTCCTAACATGTCTCAAGCAAAACTCGTAAAAACCACTGCTGCTGGTATTGATCCGAAACAACATTTGATCAATGTTGTCATGACTGACAAATCAACTTTCCAAATCATGACCACTTGGGGTAAAGAAGGCGACACTCTTACTCTTGATGCTGATCCAAAAAATCACTCTGCATGGCAAGCTGATGGTAAAAACTTCGTTAACGCTAACAACGAAAGACTTACCAAATTCAAAAGCAAATTCGGTGCTTTCGATTTCGTTGGCGGCAAAACAGATGCTCCTACTGACGCTGCTTAAGTCACCGTGTCTAAAAATATTCTTTGCCTTTCCGGCTGGGGTCAAAAATCAGATTCTTTGGAAGTAATTTTCAAAGAATCTTTTTTTGACCCTTTTTTTGTGTCTTCTTTTGACTATTCAACTTTTGGCGCGCCTGAGGATTTCTTCGCTGAAATTAAATCACAAAATCTAAATCCCGAGATTCTAATCGGATGGAGCCTCGGCGGACAACTCGCGGCGCGCCTAATCGAAAAAAAAATTCTCGCGCCCAAACTTTTAATTTTGCTAGCACCTCCCTTCCAAATGCTCAAAGACGAACGCATTCACGCCGGAATGTCGCGCGCCACTTTCACTGAATTTCACAAAAATTTTTCGCAAGCGCCAAATAAAACTCTCAAGCAGTTTTCAATTTTAACTGCGATGAACGACCAAAATGCTTCCGACATCGCACGCAATCTCGACATTCGCGACCAAAATTTTGACCAATTAAAATTCTGGCTCGAAGAATTAAGTCGCTTTTCTTGCTTTGACTTAGATTTCACCAACATGCCACGAACCCTCTTCATCCAAGGCGCCGGCGACATGATAGTTCACGCCAGCCAAGCCGAATATTTCAAAGAAAGAATCAAAAATTGTCGCTTAGAAATTTTCAAAGACTGCGGCCACGCCCCTCATTTAAATGACGTAAATCATTTAAGAAAACTGATCGCCGAAGAAATTGACTTGTTAAAATTGTTTTAAAAAATGTTGCCCAAGTTTTGAGAAATAACCCTTTTTCAAAATCACATCCAATCCATCAAACAAACCACCACTCACCATGTTCATCATTGACACTCTTGAGTTCTCAAGAGATTTAGAAAAGGCCGGAATGCAAAAAAAAGTAGCTGAAACCCTAGCCGAAAAAATCAAAGAAGCGCAGATTAAATCAGCGACCGAGCTTGCTACAAAAAGCGACGTCGAAATGTTGCGACAAGAAATCAAAATATCGATGCTCACAACGATCATCAGTCTCGGAGGAATTATCGCTTTGGTTGAGAAGTTCGTTCGCTAATTCTTCAAACTTTTCGTCGGTAAGAAATTGCTTCCAGCAAGTGATTTTGATTTATTTTTTCAGCGCTTTCCAAATCAGCAATTGTGCGAGCGACCCTTAAAATTCTAGTGACGCCGCGCATTGAGCTTTGCATTTTTTGTACGGAATTTTGCAGAATTTTTTGGCAATCAACATCCAAATCACAAAATTTTTCTAAGGTTTTTCCGTCAATTTTAGCGTTGATTTTGGGCAGGTTTTTCATTTCAACTTCATTCTCGTATCTTTTTTGTTGTAGCTGCCTCGCCTTTAGAACTCTGGCTGCAACCACTTCTGAACTTTCGCCTTTTTTCAAATTTACCGCTGAAAAAATATCAACTTGGCCAACCACAACTGAAATGTCTATGCGGTCTAAAAGCGGGCCAGAAATTTTATTTTTGTAATCTTCTCCGCAGTCTGGCGCTTTTTTACATTCGCGACCAATATCCCCCAAAAACCCACAGCGGCAAGGATTCATCGCGGTGACTAATTGAAAATTTGCTGGGTAAGTAATGTGCGAATTAACGCGCGAGATGCTGATATTACCGGTTTCAAGCGGCTGGCGCAGCGAATCTAAAACTTGCCGCGGAAATTCGGCGAGCTCATCCAAAAATAAAACGCCATTGTGGGCGAGAGAAACTTCACCGGGCTTGGCTTTCGCTCCACCACCAACCATTGCGGGCATTGAGCAAGAATGATGCACTTCGCGGTAAGGGCGCGCGGTAATTAATTTGCCGTCAGTCATTTTGCCGCTAAGACTTGCGATCATGTTAATTTCGAGAATTTCCTCAAGCTCTGGGGAGGGCAAAATTCCGGCAAGGCGTGATGCCAGCATTGATTTTCCGGTGCCCGGAGGCCCAACCATCAAAAGATTGTGGCCGCCCGCCGCAGCGATTTCTAAAGCACGTTTGGGATTCTCTTGGCCTTTGACGTCAGCAAGATCGGGATATTTTTTTGCCTCAAAAACTTTACTGGTTTCGGGACGCTCTAAAATTTGCTCACCTTTTAAATGATTGATCAAAGTCATTAAATCTGGCGCGGCAATAATTCTTAAATCTCCAGCCCAAGCGGCTTCAGCACCATTTCCTGCTGGGCAAATAATGCCTGAATTTCTTTGATTAGCACCAATTGCCGCAGATATTATTCCGCTTACCGGATTGATCGATCCATCCAAAGACAGCTCACCTAAAACAAAAAAATCATCGATGGTTTCTTGCGCCAGAACTCCGATTTCAATCATGATTCCAAGAGCAATTGCCAGATCAAAATGACTGCCTTCTTTTTGCAAATCGGCGGGCGCTAAGTTGACTGTAATTTTTTTGTAAGGCCACGAAAGGCCGGCAGATGAGATTGCAGCGCGCACGCGCTCTTTTGATTCGCCCACTGCTTTGTCTGGCAAGCCAACAATGGTAAAACTCGCCATGCCGGGAGAAATTTTTACCTGAACATCAATTGGGGCAACGTCAATTCCGGTGAAGGAGAAGGTTTTAGTTTTGGCAACCATGGTGAAGTGGTGGTTTTGGGTTTTTGTGAGTGTAAATTTTTTCTTTATTAGCTTCTTTCCCTCGGTGTCATGCTGAGCCTGTCGAAGCATGATTCTGGGCACCGAAGCCGTGAATCATGCTTCGACAGGCTCAGCATGACACCGAGGAAGAAGAAGC
>CAIUFU010000221.1 GCA_903898475.1 uncultured Alphaproteobacteria bacterium
CCGCCAAGGCCGCGCTCGCCATCGCGATGCTGGCGTGGATCGTCCGCACCGTGGGGGCGCAGCGCGGGGCCGAGGGGATCTCCGACGTGATGGCCCGGCTGCGCTGGGAGTGGCTCGCGGTCGCCCTCGGGGTGCACCTGGTCGGGGTCACCTGCAACGTGGTGCGGTGGCGGGTGCTGCTGCGCGGACAGGGCATCCGACCGAGCTTGTCGTTCCTGGTCGGCTCGCTGCTGATCGCGCGCTTCTTCGGCGCGGTCACGCCCGGGGGCTTCACCGGCTTCGGAGGCTGGCGCATCTACGACGTCGCGCGGCACACCGGCAAGGTCGCGCGCGCGACCGCCACCATCGCGGTGGAGACGATCGTCGGGTGGCTCGCGTTCGGCAGCGTCGTGATGCTCGGGTCCCTGTTCGGCGCGCGCTTCCTCGGAAGCCAGGGCGTGCTGCTGGTCAACGCCTCGTTCGCGGCGCTGATCGGCGTCGGCGTGGTCTTCCTGGCGCGCCCCGCCCTCTTCGCGTCGCTCTCGCGGGTGCTGCCCACGAACGTGCGCCTCCGGGTGCAGACGCTGGTGTCCGCGCTCCAGGCCTACCGCGGCAAGCCCCGTCTGCTGGGCATCGCCGTGCTCTGCGCGGTCGGCGTGCACACGACGCATTTCCTCATCTACGTCTGCACCGCGCAGGCGGTCGGGGCCTCGGAGGTCGGGGTCGGCGAGGTGTTCTTCGGCTCCGCGATGCAGATCCTCGCCGCGATGGTGCCGATCACCCCGAACGGGATCGGCGTGCGCGAGCTGACCGCCCTCTCGCTCTACGAATCCGTCGGCGTGCCCGGGGCCGTCGCGGTGCTGATCCCGATGCTCGGCTTCGCCGTCGAGATGAGCGTCAGCATGCTCGGCGCGTTCTTCTTCCTCGCGCGGCGCAGCGGGTATTCGCCGGTCATCGAGGTCGAGGCGTCGGACCGCGAGGAGATGCTCTCCGCGGACGTGCCCGAGGTGCCCGAGTCGTCGTGGCCGAGCGTCCGCCGCGGCGCGTCCATCGGCGTGTCGGCGGGCCTCGTCGCCGGCACCCTCGTCGGGCTCGTCGGAAATCGCATCTTCAATGCTGAAAAGACAGCAGGCAGTGGCGGTAATGGAAGCAAGAAAATATCTAGTAGAAAATGCCACAGTTATTGTGGAAGGAATAATCAGCAATTTTGCAAAAAATGGTGTCACTAATATTACCGACGACAAGAAAGCAGATATCATGAGCAGAATCATGGTTACTTTGATTTCAGATAAAGAGGTAAATCCAGTAATTGGAGTTGGTTAATCGCTAACATCTCGTTAAAATAGCCTAGAGCAACAATGGGTGCTTTTTTCACCTCTTTAAAGCTTGGGTAAATTGACACAGAATTTAGGGACGTTCTCAAATTTCCTTGAGAAAGATGATTCTGTAATTACGAATGAACAATAAACTATAAATTCCAAACAACTTTCAAAATTTATGAAACTTTTATTAAAGAGAATTCTTGCTGGCGGATTTGATATTTCGTTAGTTGCTCTATTTAGTTTTGCCTATTTCCTTCTTTTGAAGCACAGTGGTGATACAATGATGACAGCCATTTATTTTACCATTATCCGCCAATATCAGACCACTCCTGGCGGTATTGTATTCGGTCTCAAAGTTTCCCCAATTAACAGCGATAAAAAGCTAATGTCTTTCTTGAGGGTGTTTCTTTTATTTTTACCCTTGATCGTTTTGATCAAAGCTGTCGCCATGATTGGTACGGCGTTTTTATTAATACTCATTAATATCATCCCAGCTCTTTTCACCGAAAAAAGATTGATGCTGCACGACATAATTTCTCGCTCATTTGTAGAAAAAGACGAGCGCAATATATTCACCAAAAAACATAAAGTTTTTATCTGGCTTGGTTTTGTTGGTGTGATAATTTTTTGGGCGGGATCTTCATACAACTTTTGTATAAATAAAATAAACGAATGCCAAAACTTGTACAAAGAAAAGAAATATCAGGAAGTAATTACAGAATGTTCTCTCATAAAAAGCTATCCCGACATAAATCTTCTGGTTGGTAAGAGCTACGCAAGAATAAAAAATTACGATGAAGCAATTAAATATCTTACTCTTTCAGAGTCTTTGGGAAGTAAAGAAGCTGCGCCGCACATCGCCATTTCCTACATGGCAAAACATGATTTCGAGAAAGCTTTGCAGTCGTCGGAAAAAGTTGATGACAAACTTCAAAAACAGATTCTCAAATGCACTATCTACACAGGAAAATTTGGTCAAACGCAAAATGTAGATGATTTAATAACGGCGCTAGCATACCTAAAATTATTTTCAGCAGATTTTGATGCCATACAAGATCCAGCAAAAAAAGCAGCACTCTCAGAGGGAATCTCAGGATCTTTTGATTCGCTAAAAGATTTTCTTACCAAGCAAGCAGATCAATTTTTATCCGAAGAGCAAAAAGCAAAAATTGATCCTTTGGCTCAACAACTTCAGGAAACAAAATAAAAACTAATGCCGGTTTTGATGAATTTTATTGGGATCGCTTCAGAATTCAAAAATTCCAAAGCAAGTTAGGAGTTAGATGACGCGGGAACCCAGCGATAAAGGGTAGGAATTGACACGCCTAAATTCTTTGCTACATCTCTAGGAGGAACGCCGCTGCTTAACAGTTTTTTAGCAGATTCAATTTTACTATCTGTCATCTTTGGTTTGCGACCGCCTTTGCGCCCTAGTTTACGGGCAGCGTCCAGTCCAGCACGGGTGCGCTCTACAATCAACTCACGCTCCATTTCAGCAAGACTGGCCATAACGTGAAAGAAAAATCTACCAGAGGCAGTTCCAGTGTCGATGGCATCAGTTAAACTTTTAAACTGAACGCTTTGCTTGTGAAGTTCTTCGACCAGATCAACTAGATTTTTAACACTACGACCTAAGCGATCCAGCTTCCAGACTACAAGCGTATCGCCTTCACGCAACATTTCTAAAGCTTTGTTTAAACCCGGACGTTCCGCTCTCGTGCCACTAATCTTGTCTTCAAATACCTTCTTGCATCCAGCTTTAGCTAGGGCTTCTAACTGTAACTCAAGGTTTTGATCTTGAGTTGAAACGCGCGCATATCCAATCAACATCTATTTCCTTGAATTTGATTTTTAAGTTGGGTCATAGCGTTCAATAATTTTTTGGTAAAAAAATAAGTCAGTGTGATCAATTTCGTTTATTTTATTTTCATTTTAAACAATCCTTATCGAAACTCATTGAAATAGTAAGAAATCGAGAATAGTGTTTCAAGAACTATTTTCGAGAATGACATTGCCTTGATTTTCCGTTTTGTATTAACGGGTTGACTTTGTTTCTCAAAATCCCTGATTTGTGAGAATGTTAACAACTTGCTTGAATCCTCGATTTAACAAAAGGAATTGAACAAGAGCGGGGCAGGGTGGCGCTTTCAAAGGTGCTGCCTTGGCTGGCTTTAAATTAATTCTTAACGGCTTCTAAAATACTGTCGCGATCATGGCCATATTTGCGGGTGATAATATTCTTGAACTGATGCACTCCTTCTTTCGTCCCCATATACATGAAATTGCCAGCAAAAGTCGGGTCCGCTTCAACGGCGGACAAAATGCCATTTTTAATTGCTGATTCAAAAGCTTCTTCGGGGCTGATAAAATTCATTTGTATGATGTCTTTGAGTTAAAACTCTATTTCTTCAAATCCTTCAAGCGCGCGATCTCTTAAAACTTTCCGAACTTTCTCAAAATCATTACGGCGGAAAGTTTTGTTCTTAAAATATTGGGTAATGCTGCCGCCATCTTTCAGGCTTAGAATTTTTGCTACCGCCACTCTTCTAACTTTTCTTTTGATCAAAAATTGGTTAAATTTTTCATGCTCTAATTCTGTCAAATACTTTTCCATTTCTCTAAAGAAAACTCCGCAATTGTTTTAAAAAGGTAAAGTTCGATGGTGTTATCCTGTATTTTCTTGTCAAGACAAATATTTGTTAAGGTGCGGAGCCTTTAATCTAAAGGATAAAGATTTATATCTTTGAAAAACTAAAGAAATACTCCGATTATCTTTAAATATCTGTTGACTCTTTGATTGATTGTGTGATACCATTTCTCCCATCGAAACACTGAAAAATTTCAATTTAATAATCTTAATAAAATTTTTTATGCAATATCATGAGAAGATGAAACTAGGAGTGTTGCCAACTTTTTTGCAACAAGTAGACAAAGGCTGCGAGCCGAGTGAGCTAGACAAGCGTTATTTCGCAAAATTTGTAGCAACATTCCTGAAAATAGAAAATGCCACAGACTTTTCTTATGAAGTTGAGTCTTTTTCCGAATGTGGAGATCCCTTTCACGACTATGTTAAAATTATGGTCGATTCAGAAATAGTGCATAGAAAATATTTTAGGGGTGGAAAAGGAATGCAAGAATATGCCGAGGGAGCCATTGAATATTTTAAGAAAAATGGACAAATGTCGAGTGAGCAAATTCACAGATATTTAGAGGTAAATGATCTTTCTTTTGTTCCAGATTATCAGCATAAATTCTTTCAAACAATACTCGCGGAAAGGTTGAACAAAGAGAATGAGGCTAGAAGTTTTGAGGTGAGGGAAGAAGAAAAATCTCCTGTGAAATTTAATACGCTTTTCTTGACTCTTGTTAGTAAAGTTAGTAAATCTACTACGTTTAGTAGAACTAATAATTAAAATTTTAATTCCATGACAGTTAATATTTCCGCTCACATCGATGACGACTTGGCAAATAAGCTAGAAAAAGTTGCTGAGTTTGAAGGAAGATCAAAAACCTACTACATCAAGAAAGGCTTGGCTGAAATTTTGGATCAAAAGTTTCAAGACATGCAAGACATGCTAAACGCACAAAAAACCCTAAAAGCTGCAACAACAAGTGGTGAGGGTTTTGTTTCTTTTGATGAAGTTTTTAAGGACGTCGATTAATGACTTGGCAAGTTATCTTCACCAAGAAGGCTCAGAAGCAAATTAATGATCTGGATAAGCAGATTCAGTCAAGGATGAAGAAAGCTATTCTGACAAAGCTAATGATTAATCCTTCAGCTTATATTGAGCCACTAGTGGGTGAGTTTGGTGGTTACTACAAATTCAGGGTAGGGGATTATCGCCTGATATGCACTAAAGAAGATGAAAAGCTAACCGTGATTATCGTTGAAATTGGACATCAGAAGACATAAAAAAATTACTAATTCCCAAATAAACATAACCCCAAAGGTACCATGAACTACACTAAAAAATCATCAAATCTGATTGAAGCCTTAATAATTATTGGAGTGGTGTTTCTTTTTATCGTCTCAACCATTTATTTAGGTTGGTACTTCGATTTCATTTTACTTGGTGCATCTCTCTTGTTTTCTATAAAAAAGAAAGAATCCCAGATTAGTTACTTGGTGGCCATAAGAAATGTAGTAAGAACTTTTACCTTATTGTTGATACCCTATTTCATTGCTACCAAACTTCTTTATCCTGTAGAGTTTTTTCCCAGACCAATTTACAGCCTTAGCTTTCTTGCCCTAATCTCATTATTTAGTGTGAACAGTAGGTTGAGTTTGGGTAAAACCGAAGTGAAGTTTGATGCTTTAAAGAGATTTCTTTCGGTTAGGACGAATGCAATTCAGACATTCGGGTTATTCTTCTTGAATTTCTTTGAATCTCTGAATCACAAATCAACGCTTCCCGGGATGAGTCTTGCGGTGTTATCTTTGATAGTTGCGTATGTACCTTTGAGGAATAATATTAAGCAAATATTTGCCTTAGCATACTTTTTTTCTACAGTTTTTCTCTTTTTGTCTTTTTTATAATATCACCAGAATTTCTTTAATTTATGGCAGAAAGATGAACTTCAGTTCAACCGGAGTGGGGCAATGCCCCCATATTATTTTGGCTCTAATAATCTCGATGATCTTGAGGAAGAGCTAAAAAATATCTTCAGAAATCTTGGCGACAATTTTCTAAGGTTAGAAAATTGTCTCAAGGTGGGGTTAATTCTGAGAAAATTAAAGAGCTTAAAATTACCGATGATGACCTAAGTGAATTTGCCGATTTTGAACTGGGTTTAAAAATTAGGCGTCAGATAAAATTGACTGGTAGCTGTCATTTTGAAGCTGAATTATAATCAAACTTTTTGCAGGTTATCACCCTGCATTAAAGTTAAAAATTTCAGAAAAGAAAATTTAGACTCTCACTAAATTTTCTAAAAAGTTGATCCTTAAAAAGATCAACTTTTTGTTGTTTCTTATCCTCCAAAATTTCCTTCAATTTTGATCAAAAATTTAATCTAAAACTTGTTCCAAGTTTTGACCAATTTTTGATCTTTCCTTAAAAAGATCTTTCTCAAGTTTCTTTAAAAAAGAAACTTATCCCAAGAAAATACCCTTCCAGTTTTTAGACTTCTCATTGAGTTAAATGTTTTTCAATTCTCAGTCTTAATTTTACAGCGAAGCTGTTTAAAATTCTGCACACCCAACGCACCTTGTAGGTGCTGTTTTTTAATTCATGGGGAGGGAGGCGGGAGAAGGGTTGATGGCGGGACTCCCGCAGGAGTCCCATAAAATTTATTTATTTTATTCTCGGGAGTCCCGCGGGAGTCCCAAATGGTAAAAGCCTTGTGTTTCTAAGTGAGGGGAGGGACTCCCGCGGGACTCCCGAAATCTTAATTTGGAAGAATAGGTGAGGGTGAAGATGAGGATGAGGTCTGACAAAGTTATCAACCTGCGTTCAGAAATTTGCTATTCCCTTCTCCATTTTGCCGGTAGCTCCGAGGTTAAAATATCAGAATTCTGTCAAATATTAAAAACTCGATTTGCTAGTAAATCGGGATTTTTATTCATCTTTATCACCCCATTTTCTGGTAGGTTCCAAAGTGGAAATAACCACTTTTGAGTTGTTTCCATTTTGGAAACAGTTGCCCAATTTTGGCTAAATTATTCGGATCTGAAATCGTCAAATTAGGTCAAATCTTTTAATCCTGATTTACTAGCAAATCAGGATTTTTGCTTCCTAGTTTTTTGCCAAAATCCAGTTGTAAAGTTTGGCTTTATAACTGCCCTAATTGATGAAAATTTTCGCCTAAAAATTGCCGCAGATTCTTCGAAGTTTTCTAAAGAAACTTAAGAAAAACCGTTCTAAAGTTTGGCAGGTTTTTTGATCTAATTTCTAAGAATTTTTAAACATCCACATGAACAAACCCAAAAATTTTCCGATCAAAAATCCCCCTACATTAGATGATAATTTGAAACACGACGCCGGCGGAAAATCTCGTCCATC
>CAIUFU010000222.1 GCA_903898475.1 uncultured Alphaproteobacteria bacterium
CTTGGCAGTTGGCGTCGCGTGGTATTGAAGTTGAGATTTTTGAGATGCGAAACCAAGAGCGCAAAACTTTTGCGCATCGAACTGCCGATTTCGCCGAGTTGGTTTGCTCAAATTCACTGCGTAGTGACGATGTACATACTGCGGTTGGATTGCTGCATCAAGAAATGCGGATGTTGAATTCGTTGGTAATGCGTTCGGCTGACGCCAACAAAATTCCGGCTGGATCTGCTTTGGCTGTGGATCGCGAAGGTTTTTCAAAATTTATTGAAAGTGAACTTTTGGCTACAAACAAAGTCAAAATTTCTCGCCGTGAAATTTCTGAACTTCCGGTTGATTCGGATGAAAAATGGATTGTCGCAACTGGCCCACTGACTTCCGACTTACTCAGCAAATCAATTTTACAGCACAGCGGCGAAGAGCATTTGGCTTTTTTCGACGCCATCGCGCCAATTGTTTACAAAGAATCAATCGACTTCACTAAAGCTTGGTTTCAATCCCGCTACGACAAAGGCGACGGCGCTGATTACATCAATTGCCCTTTGACTCGCGACCAATATTTAGAATTTGTAAATGATTTGGTAACTGCCGAAAAGGGTGATTTCAAAGATTGGGAAAAAGACACGCCTTATTTTGACGGCTGTTTGCCAATCGAAGTCATGGCGGCGCGTGGCGTTGAAACTTTGCGTTTTGGGCCGATGAAACCAGTTGGTTTAACTAATCCGCATTTTCCGCCGGCAGAAAATGAAGCTGAAAAATTTTTCCGCAATCGTCCGGGCAAGCCTTACGCGGTGATTCAGCTGCGCCAAGATAATAAAATTGGCACGCTTTACAATATTGTCGGCTTCCAAACCAAAATGAAATATGGTGACCAACAGCGGGTTTTTACAAAAATTCCGGGACTCGAAAAAGCAGAATTTGCGCGCTTCGGCGGCATTCACCGCAATACATTTTTGAATTCACCAAAACTTCTCGACGAATATTTACGCTTCAAAAAATCACCAAATATTTTATTCGCAGGGCAGGTGACAGGAGTTGAAGGCTACGTTGAATCAGCGGCGATGGGCTTGCTTTCGGGGATTTTTGTTGCAGCTGAAATGGCGGGCAAAACTCTCGCCAGACCAACGCCACAAACTGCCATCGGTGCGCTTTTAAACCACATTACTTTAGGCCACGAAGAAAAAAATTCTTTCCAACCAATGAATGTGAATTTTGGTTTGTTTGAGCCTTTGGCTGAAAAAACAAAAAAGACAGATCGCAAAGAAGCTTACTCACAGAGAGCTTTAGAAGAAATTACCTCGTGGGTTGTAAAAATTTAGCTAACCCCGTCCTCAGGTTCAGTCTAAATTTAAAGTAAAAAAATGAATCTGTGGACGGAGTTGCAAACTTCGTCCAGCCTCTAGTTTGAGATCTAGGCTCTAGGGCTTCTACTTCTTCAACTTTCGACGTAGCTCTTCCCAATATTCCAACCGCTTTTTCAAATCGCGTTCAAACCCGCGCTCGTTTGGTTCAAAGAATTTCGGACGCGATTTTTTCAATAATTCTGGCGGAAAAAACTCCTGACCAGAAAAGCAATTAGGTGTGTCGTGATCGTAAATATAACCTTCACCAAAGCCTTCATTTTTCATCATTTTAGTTGGTGCGTTTAGAATATTTTTTGGCGGCATTAAATCGGTTGTAGCTGAAGCTGCGTCAATTGCTGCTTTGTGCGCCATGTAGCTGGCATTTGATTTGGGCGCGGTGGCTAAATAAATTGTGGCGTGGCTCAGCGCGTAGTCGCCTTCGGGGCTTCCCAGAAAATCGTAATTTTCTTTTGCTGCCATTACTTGCAGCAAACCGTTGGGGTCGGCAAGGCCCACATCTTCGGTAGCAAAGCGCGCCAGACGGCGCAAAATGTAGTAAGGATCTTCTTTCGCCTCAAGCATGCGCGCCAAATAATAAAGCGCCGCGTCAACATCCGAGCCGCGCAAAGATTTGTGGAAGGCGCTGATTAGGTTGAAATGAAAATCGCCTTTTTTGTCAAAATGGGCAGAGCGTTTAGAAATTATTTCGCTCAATTTTTTTGCAGAAATTTCACTTTTTGCATCAAGCGCAAATAATTCTTCGCAAGCATTTAGAAAATAACGCGCATCGCCGCAGGCTAGATTAATCAAGGCTTCGCGTGCACCTTCAGAAAGTTTTAATTTTTTGCCTAACTTTTCTTCAACGCGCGTTAAAATTTTGGCAAGTGCTGCGTCGTCGAGAATTTTTAGTGTAATTACTTTGCAGCGTGAAAGCAGTGCGGAGTTCAGTTGAAACGAGGGATTTTCAGTTGTGGTGCCAATTAAAATAATCGTGCCGTCTTCAATGAATGGCAAAAAAAGATCCTGCTGGGTTTTGTTAAAATGGTGAATTTCATCAACCATCAAAATGGTTTTGGTTGGGGTTTGATTATCTTCAAACAAGGCATTTTCTTTGGCGGTGTGGCTTATCATTCTAGCGCGATCAACTACTTTGCGAATTTCTGCAGCGCCCGAATTAATCGCCGACATTGCGACAAATTCGGCGTTGGAAATTTTGGCGAGAGCCTTGGCAATCGTGGTTTTGCCAACTCCCGGAGGCCCCCATAAAATCATTGAAGGCACGTTTTTTGATTTTTCAATCACTGCCAAAGCGCCGGTTTCACCGAAGAGATGATCTTGCCCAATCACGTCTTGCAAGGTTTCGGGGCGCATTAAATCAGCGAGAGGTCGGTTTTGCGGGGTCATTTTTAAAGAAGAAAAAGAAGGTAAATGTCTAAAAAACCCCTTCCATTTGTCACCCCGTCGAATGACGGGGTCCGTCTCGCAACAACCAATGAAATCGAGTCTTTTGCAAGATGGACCCCGTCATTCGACGGGGTGACAAATGGGAGGGGAAAGAGAAAAAGAAAAGAAAAAGAGAATTACTTACAAATCTCTCTCATCCTCGCGTAAGCACGAGTAATTCCTTTCAGCGAATATTCATCAACTGCGTAAGTGCCAACTGCAGAATCGCTGCGCACTTTCAAATCGCCGCCGTTTAACATTGCGTCAATCAAGGCTAAATCTTCTGCTTTGGTCTTGGTCCAAGCGATGTCTTTTTTAGCGATTAATTTGAATTGCAGCGGATCAACCAAAACAAAAACTTCGCTGCTTAGTTTATATTCATAGCCGCCAAAAATGCTGACTTCTTCTGAGCGATCTTTTTGAAAGCGGGTGATCATTAAATAAGGCTTCTGGCGCGAATTGTGGTCAGTGTCGATTTTGGTTGGATGCGCAACAATGTAGCATTTTTTGTAATCGAGTTCTTCTTCTTGCAACTCAAAAACCTGCCATTGGTAAAAGGCGCTGTCAACAACCTGAGCCTTGCATTGGCGAAGTGAAACCAGCATGAAGATTGTGTAAATCGCAATGATGACACCGATTTTTGTGAGATGGTGTAGTAGTTTCATTTTTTAAAAAATTCGAGCCAGCGAGTAATCTAAAATCGTGATTAAATCTTGTTTGAAATTTGAATCAGAAAAGATTTTTAAATTTTTAACGGCCAATTTGTGATGTTGCAAAGCCTTGTTTTTACAAGCTTCAAGGCCCTGATGTTTTTTTAGCAATTCTAAAAATTGAGCAAAATCAGTTGCCGATCTCTCGCTTGCAAGAAGGTTTTTGGTAAATGTGTCGGAAATAAATTTCTGTTCCACTTTGTCAGCTTTTTGGTGCAGCAAAATTACTGGCAGAGTGACTTTGCCTTCAAAAAAATCATTGCCGACATCTTTGCCTAAAACTTTTTCATCTGACGAATAATCCAAAATATCGTCAACGATTTGAAAGATGATTCCAAGATTAGTGCCAAACTCGCGAAGTGCTGTTACTTCTGCTTTTGACGTATCACTAACTAAAGCACCAGATTCGCAAGCCGCGGCAAAAAGCACGGCAGTTTTGCCGAAAATAATTTCAAAATATTTGCTTTCAGAAAGCGCCACGTCGCTCGAATTTTCTAACTGCATCACTTCGCCGTCAGCCATGATTGACGAGGCTTTGGCGAGCAATCCCAGCACTTCTAAATTTTTCACCCGCACCATTAATTGAAAGGCAATCGAGAATAAATAATCGCCCACCAAAATGCTGGCCTTGTTGTCCCAAATGGCATTGGCGGTTTTTTTGCCGCGCCTTACTTGGCTTGTGTCCACGACATCGTCGTGAAGCAAAGTGGCGCTGTGAATTAATTCAACCGCAGCAGCTAAATCTTGTGGTTTTTTTTGGTCTTTGGCGCCGCAAAGTTTGGCGGCTAAAATTAGCAAAATCGGGCGTATTCTTTTGCCACCGGAAGAGATCAAGTGATTTGAAATTTCAGCAATTAGCGGTGATTTTCCAACCGCAAATTCGAGAATGATTTGGTCAACTTTTTTGAGGTCGGGTGCTAGTTGTAAGAGGATGTTTTCAATGTTACTCATTTGGATGCAGCGCCAAAATCTTGTGACGACATTCTTCAATTTTCGACGCAATATTGTTAAGCGCAGTGCGCACTATTTCAGTAGATTTAGCCGATTCGCCGTTAGTAACAAAATCAATATACTGAGTGGCAAGTTGGTCGGCGCATTCTTCGAGGCGAGTGGTCATTTCTTCAGCAATGGCAAATTGTTGTTCGGCAAGTTTGTGAGAACTGTCTTGCACCGCGCGAATCATGCGGTCAGCGAAGGCGTAATATTCAACGATTTCGTTGTAAACTTGCTCTTGTTTGGATGTTGCCATTTTTGAAAAAAATTAATTTTGGTGCGTGAAGAAATTTTAAAAATCGCGCGAAAACTTATTTTTGCTTTAATATTTGTCTAGCTTTCAAGTCGCTATTCACGCATTAGTTGGTACGTAATACTGTCGTGAAGTGCGCGAAAAGAAGCGTCCACAATATTTTCCGAAACGCCAATCGTTGTCCATTTATTCTTGCCGTCAGTTGATTCAATTTGCACGCGAGTGATTGCTTGTGTGCCGTCAGACGGCGTTAAAATTCTCACTTTGTAATCAGTTAAACGAACGTTTTTTAAACTTGGATATTTGCGTGAAAGGCTTTTTCGCAAGGCCTTATCGAGCGCGTTTACTGGGCCATTTCCCTCAGCAACTGACATTGTAATTTTATTGCCGATTTTAATTTTAATCGTGGCTTCGGCAACCGTTACAATTTTTCCTTTAGCGTCAAATTTGCGTTCGTCTAAAACTCTAAAGCCAACCAAATCAAAAAAATTCGGAACTACCGACAAAGATTTTTTGGCCAAGATTTCAAAACTCGCATCTGCCGCATCATAGGCGTAGCCTTTCGCCTCAAGCTCTTTCACCTGATTTACTAAATCAGCAATTTGGCTGAATTTTATTTTGTCTTCAGGATCCAAACCAATTTCTTTCAAACGCGAAATGATATTCGAACGTCCCGCTTGATCAGAAATCATGATTTGGCGCTCATTGCCAACTTTTTCTGGTGCCACATGTTCGTAAGAAGATGGGTTTTTAGCAACCGCCGACACATGCAATCCACCTTTGTGAGCAAAGGCGTATTTGCCAACGTAGGGAGCAAATTTGTCGCGTTCTTTATTGAGTAAATCGTCGAGAAAATTTGAAGCGCGCACCAAATTTTTTAATTCTTTTTCAGCAATGCCAACGTCAAAACCCATTTTCAAAAACAAGGTTGGAATGATGCTGATTAAATTGGCGTTGCCGCAGCGCTCGCCCAAACCGTTTAAAGTTCCCTGTACTTGGCGCACACCCGCTTCAACTGCCGCGATTGAATTTGCCACGGCATTTCCGGTGTCGTTGTGACAGTGAATTCCTAAATTTTCGCCAGGAATTATTTCTGTAACTTCTTTGACGATTTTGCTGATTTCACTCGGCAAAGTTCCGCCATTAGTGTCGCACAAAACAATCCAGCGTGCGCCAGCGTCAAAAGCCGTTTTAATTGCACGAAGAGAAAATTTTGGATTGGCTTTGTAGCCGTCAAAAAAATGTTCAGCGTCAAACATTGCCTCTTTTTTTTTCTTCACGATGTGGGCAATTGAGCCAGAAATCATTTCGAGATTTTCTTTTTCTGAAATGTGCAGCGCGTGTTCAAGATGAAAATCCCAAGTTTTGCCAACAATACAAACCGACTTAACATTGGCATTAATCAAGGCGTTTAGGCCAGCGTCATTGGCGGGAGAAGTGCCATTACGACAAGTCATGCCGAAAGCGGAAAATTGTGATTTTTTTAATTTTGGTAAGTCAGAAAAAAATTCATCGTCAGTTGGGTTTGCACCCGGCCAGCCGCCTTCAATGTAATCAATGCCAAGACCGTCTAAAACTTTGGAAATTTCAACTTTGTCGCGAGCGCTAAAATTCACCGTGCTAGTCTGCGCGCCGTCGCGAAGAGTTGAGTCGTAAAGATAAACCCGAGGTTTTTTTGTCATTTTTTAAACGAAAAATATTGTCATTCCAAGCGCTGCAAAAACTAGCGAGGCAGACCAAAAGGATCTGACGACTTTCTTTTCACCCCAACCAAGTTTTTCAAAATGGTGGTGCAAAGGCGCCATTAAAAAGATTCTTTTTTTGCGAATTTTGTAAGAACCAACTTGCAAAATCACCGAGCAAGCTTCGCAAACAAATAAAATCGAAATTACAAAAAAGACAAATTCTTGTTTGATAATGATGGCGATTAAGCCAAGAGCTGAGCCGATTGCCAGACTTCCAACATCGCCCATAAAAATTTTTGCTGGCTTCAAATTGAAAGTTAAAAAAGCCAAGATCGCGCCAACTAACGTGAAGCAGAAGAAAATTAATTCGCGGGTATTTTCAATATTTGGTGCGTGAAAATCTTTGGCCAAATTGGCGTCGGTTGCGACGAAAATTAAAACCGCCAAGCACGCTGCGTTAATAATTGCAGGCACTGAAACTAAGCCGTCAAGACCGTCGGTAAGGTTCACCGCGTTGGAAGTTCCAACAATTACGAAAGTAACAAATAAAACGTAAAGAACGATTCCTAGTGAAATCCAATGTCCGTCGCCAATTGGCAAAAAGACGCGATTTTTTAAATGCACTACGTCAACAGTTCCCAGCCACAAAAATGCTGCGCCAATAATGGCAAATTGAATGACGATTTTAACACTGCCGCGAAAACCATTAGGATTGTTGTAAAGCACTTTCATCAAGTCGTCAGTAAGGCCGATGGCGGCGAAAGAAATGAAAACGAAAAGTGTGATCCAGATGTAAGAATTGTTAAGATCAAGAAAGAATAGGGTTGAAAGTAGGGTGGAGAGCACAATAAAAATTCCGCCCATGGTTGGCGTTTTCTTTTTAGCTAGATGTGTTGCGGGTCCGTCAGAGCGGATTGGCTGAAATAATTGTTTTTCGGTAACGAAGGAAATGAATTTTTTGGTGGAAAAAAATCCGATCAAATAAGCAGAAAAAAGGCAGACTAAAGATTTTAGCCAAAAATTTTGCAGCAGAACTAAGCTAGTGAACATTGATTTTGTTGGTTAGTTTTTCGATTAGTTTTTCCATTTTTGTGCCACGCGAACCTTTGACGTAGAGAATGTCGCCATCCTGCAAAAGACCTTCAATTTCAAGGCTTGCGGCAGTGGAATCTAAAAAAGTTTTGTAGGAATTTGTTGCTAGTTTTTTTGCGGCGTCAGTCATTTTTTTACCAACTAAAATCGCAAAATTAATTTCGAATTCTTTTAAATAATTTGTGATCTCTTCGTGCAATTCAACTGATTTCTCACCCAGTTCCAGCATGTCGCCAAGCGCTGCGACAACTCTTTTTTTATTAAGCGCAGTTTTTAATTCTGTCGCATATTCAAGCCCAGCACGCATTGAAAGCACGCTGGCATTGTAACTATCGTCAATAATGGTGATTTTTTTATTTTGAAAAATTACCTCAAAAGCCTTGCCGCGACCCGCGGTGTCGGAGATATTTTGTAAAGTATCTAGTCCAATTTTGGGATTGCTGGTTAAAATATCCAAACATCCGGCGACAATCGAAGAATTGAAAATTGCCGTTTTGCTGGCGGTTGAAATTGAGTAAGAAATTTTCTCACCGTTTTTTAATTTTAAAAAAATCTCAGCCTTGTCCACTGCCTTGATTTGCGTGCTTTCAATTGAGTAAGTGCTTTGCAAATTTTTACCAAAACTCAGAATATCTTCTTCCCAAATTCCGCAAATTTCGGCGCGTTTTTTTAAGAAATTAAAATGCAAATTGTCGCGATTAATTAGTGCTACTCCGCCGCTTTCAAGGCCGGCAAAAATTTCAGATTTGGCGAGCGCGATTTCTTCTTCGTTTTTAAAAAATTCAATGTGAACCGGACCAACAGTGGTAATTACCGCAAGGTGGGGACGTGCTAAGCGCGAGAGTGGTTCGATTTCGTTTAAGTGATTCATTCCCATTTCGAAAATGCCAAAGGCGCAATCAGCAGAAAAATTGCAGAGTGAAAGTGGCAAACCGATGTGGTTGTTAAGATTTCCGTAGGTCGCAAAAGTTTTGCCGTAAGCAGAAAACGCCAGTTTTAACATTTCTTTCGTGCCGGTTTTTCCAACAGATCCCGTAATTGCGATAATTTTTGCTGAGCTTCTTTTGCGAGAAAATTCGGCAAGTTTGTAAAGCGCGACAAAAGTGTTTTTGACTAAAATAAAATCGGCATCTTTAACTTTAGATGAATCTTGAACTAGAAAGGCTACGCAGCCATTTGCTCTAGCCTGATCTAAAAAATCGTGAGCATCATTTTTGTCACCTTTAAGTGCTAAAAATAATCCGCTTTTTGGAGTTTTGCGACTGTCGATTACGACTTCATCAATTTCTAAATTGTCGCAAAGTTTGTGGTTTAGAAGCTCGTCTGACAAAGCTTCTAAGAGTTCGTGTTTGGTCCAAAGCATGTTTTTTAAAGTAAGTTTTTTAACTCTTCTGACTCAAATCGAGCACCAAATTTTTGAATGATTTTTGAGGCAACAAGATTGCCAAAATCAGCAGATTTTTCTAAACCAAAATCATTTACCAAGCCGTGTAGAAAGCCAGCAGCAAAAGCATCTCCGGCGCCTGTTGTGTCGATTAATTTCTCAATTTTTTGAGCAGGGCTAACAAAAGATTTTCCATCAACAAAAACCTCGCAGCCTTTTTCAGCTTTTGTCACAATTGTGATTAAATTTTTATTTTCGGCAAACGTTGCTGAAAGCTCCAAAGCCTCGGCTTCATTGGCGAAAAGGATGTCGAGGTCGCTACGAACCAACTCAAGAAAATCGGCTTTGTGACGCGCGACACAGAAAGAGTCAGAAAGCGAAAAAGCAACTTTCACGCCATTTTTTTTAGCAAAAGAAATGGCTTTTTTTAGTGCCAAAATTGTTTTTGGCGCGTCCCACAAATATCCTTCTAAATATAGAATTGACCCGTCTTTGAAGCTGGTTTCAACAATGTCATCTTCGGTGATTTCTGAAGCACATCCCAAAAATGTCGACATGGTTCTTTGGGCGTCAGCAGTAACTAAAATAAAAGATTTTGCGGTGGGTTTTTGGTGATTTTTATTGCTGAAAAAATCAGTGCCGGTTTTTTCAATTTCGCTAATGAATTTTAATCCGAATTGATCGTCGCCAACTTTGCCGATGAAAGTGGTTTTGCAGCCCAATTGCGCCAGTGCTGCAATGGTGTTTCCGGCTGATCCACCAGAAGTTATTTTTTCTGATTTTAGGACGGATAAATTTTGCGCCGTGGCGTCTTCAATTAGCGACATTGAGTTTTTTATAAGGCCATTTTTTTCCAAAAACGAGTCGTCAACTTTGCACAAAATATCGACGATCGCATTGCCTATTCCGATTATTTTTTTGGTCATTTTATTTATTTTATTAATCACCTCGATGTCA
>CAIUFU010000223.1 GCA_903898475.1 uncultured Alphaproteobacteria bacterium
CGTAGCCCGCAACATACTGAAAAAGTTTGCGTAAAAATGGATTGGTTTTGGGAATTAAATCTGCTGCTTCTTGGCGTGAGAAAGTGCTGAGGGATTGGTCGTGAAGCCTCGCTGCAAACATTCCGTAAGCGATTGTTTGGGCGTAAATGTCGGCGAATTCTTTGGGTTTAATGTTGTGAATTAGGATTTCTTTGAAGGCATCCATCTGTTCTTTTAGCGAACTATTTTGTTGAGTTTCTTCGTCGGAATTTAGGGCGTTTTCGATGATGATTGCTAGCAACTTCGCCTTCTTCGCCATCATGCCAGCAAGGTTTTTGGGAGATTTAATGCTTTGCGAAATATGTGTAGCGAAACTTTTTATAAACGATTCGAACTGTTCAAAATTTTCTGAAATTGCGACGAGATTTTCTTCAGAAATTTTGGCGATTGAAATCGCGGTGACGAAATTTCCGTCGCGGTAAAAATGAAAATCTAGGTAGTTGGTGAAGATGAAGTTGGGTAAAGAAAAGCGGTAACGATCGAGTTGCTCCTGATGCTTTTTGTCAGCCAAATCAACGCCTAAATCTTTGGCTTCAATGTAGCCGACTGGAATATTCTTTTTGGTTAAAACGTAATCTGGAGAGCCGCAGGAGATGCGGGCTGGTTCGTTAGTTGCGCGAATTTCTTCGGGTAAAATTTGGTGTAAAAGATTTTGGAAAAAACCGCGATATGCGTGCTCGCGGGCGATGCCACTTTTGTGAGTTTGTTCGACTTCTTTTAGGTAGTTTGTTAATTTAGACATGCGGCATCGTAAAATTTTTCAATGGCGTCGCGAACATTTGTCGCGCCTTGAGTGATGTTGATTTTGGCGCGAAATTCGGAAGAGCCGCGAATGCCGCCGCTGTACCAGCCGATATGTTTGCGGGCGAGAGGAATTGCAACTCCTTCTCCGTAATGGTCGATCATTTCAGCGAAATGGCGCAGCACGATTTCTTTTTGAGCTTCAAGTGTGGGAGTTGCAGCTGCCGCATCACCGCGCAACTCAGCATTGATTTGATTAATCAGCCAAGGCTGGCCGTAGCAGGCGCGACCAATCATGACGCCGTCGGCGTTGGAAAGTTCCAAAGCTTTTTTAGCATCTTCCGAATTTTTAATGTCGCCATTGGCGATGATGGGAATTTTTACGACTTCTTTCACTTTTGAAATTGCCTCCCAATTAGCCTTACCGTTGTAGAGTTGGCAACGAGTGCGTCCGTGAACAGTGAGCAATTGAATGCCGACATCTTCGGCTTTTTTGGCAAGGCTCGGCGCGTTGAGATTTTCGTAACTCCAACCCAAACGCATTTTCATGGTTACCGGAATTTTCACCGCTTTAACCACGGCTTCCATGATGCGGGTGGCGAGTTCTTCGTCTTTCATTAGCGCGCTTCCGGCGAAAGAATTTACCACTTTTTTTACTGGGCAGCCGAAATTGATGTCGATGATGTCAGCTCCCAAATCTTCATTGAGCTTGGCTGCTTCGGCCATGTTTTCTGGATCGCAGCCGGCGAGCTGCACCGACATTGGATAAATCGCATCATCCTTTTGGCATTTTTTCATCGATTCGCGAGTTTGCAAAATCATGGCGCGTGAGGCGATCATTTCTGAAATTACCAGAGAGGCCCCAAAGCTTTTCACCAAACGACGAAATGGTAAGTCGGTGACGCCTGACATGGGAGCGAGTAGAACATTGTCTTGGAGTTGGATATTGCCGATTTTGATCATTTTATAATTTTTTTAGTATCAAGTGATTATCGCGCTGTAGCGAAAGCGTAAGCGGATGGTGCCCTCGGCATGACTCGAACATGCGCACATGGTTTAGGAAACCAATGCTCTATCCCCTGAGCTACGAGGGCTTTAGAAATATTTACTTACGAATTCGCGAATGCCGAAAATAGCCGTTTAGGCTATTTTCTCCCCCTGAGCTACAGGAGCTTTAGTTTAATGTTTTTGCCCGATGAATGAATAATCTAGCCCGAGATCTTTCATTTTTTCTGCATCGAATAAATTACGTAAATCGAGAATCTTTTTGCAGAAAACTTGGCTGAAGTTTAGTGATTTATATTGATTCCATTCTGTTGCAATCACGATTAAATCCACGTCTTTCATGGCTTCATAAACGTCAGAGAAAAACTCAATATTTTTAAATTCAGCTAATTCGCGTTTCGAATTTTCAATCGCTTCAAAATCATGCGCTGAAATTTTAGCGCCAGATTTGGCAAGTTCTTTGGCAATTACAATCGCTGGGCTGTAACGAATATCGTCGGTGTTGGCTTTGAAAGCTAAGCCCAAAAGTGCAATTTTTTTGCCAGAAACTTGGCCGCCCAAAGCGTCAGAAATTTTTTGCGCCATTTTGATTTTGCGCTGCGAATTGGAAGTAATCACCGAATTAATCAAAGACAATTCTACCTTGTTTTCTTTGGCAACATTCAAGATCGCCATGATGTCTTTTGGAAAGCACGAGCCGCCAAATCCGGGGCCGGGATTTAAAAATTTTTCGCCGATTCTTGAGTCGAGTCCAATCGCTTTTGAAAGTTTTTTAATGTCGCCGCCGATGATTTCGCAAAGGTCGGCCATTTCATTGATGAAAGAAATTTTTGCCGCAAGAAACGAGTTGGAGGCGTATTTGATTAGCTCGGCGGTGATGATGTCGCTTACCACCAATTTTTCTTGCGGAAATTTTGCGTAAATTTCGGCAAGAATTTTTTGCGATTTTTCATCTTCAACACCAATTACGATGCGGTCTGGATTCATGAAATCATCAAGCGCAGCGCCTTCGCGCAAGAATTCTGGGTTTGAGGCAACGGCAAAATCAAGTGTTGGATTTGTTGCCGAAATTAATTTTTTTACCTTCGCACCTGTACCCGCAGGAACCGTCGATTTGGTGATTACGAGTTTGTAAGAAGTGGAAAGTTCGGCAATTTCTTTTGCTGCTGCCAAAACGTAAGAAAGATCAGCGCTGCCATCTTCATCTTGGGGCGTTCCAACTGCGATGAACACAGCTTGCGAGCCGTTTAGTGCTTGATTTAAATCAGTTGAAAAAGAGATTTTTTTTGCTGCGACAACCTCGTCCAAAACCTCTTTTAATCCGGGTTCAAAAATTGGAATCATGCCAGAATTTAGGCTAGAAATTTTTTTCGCATCTTTGTCGATGCAGGCAACTTCATGCCCCAATTTCGCAAAGCAAATGCCCGAAACAAGGCCAACGTAGCCGCTGCCAATTACAGTGATTTTCATTAGACAGGAATAAAGATTGTAACACGAAGTCCGCCCAGTGGCGAATCAGAAAGTTTAATACGACCGCCGTGAGAAGTGACGGCGTCCATCGCGATCGCCAGACCAAGCCCAGAGCCGCCGGAAAGCGTTTTTTTATCGAGGTTGCGAGAATTGTCAATGCGGTAAAATGGTTTGAAGACATTGTTGCGTTCGCTTGCGGGAATGCCCGGGCCATTGTCGTCAATTGTCATCATCAAATTATTGTCGGAAAGTGAGGCAGCGAAATTGACCTGATTGCCGTAATTAAAGGCATTGTCGATCAAATTATTAAGCGCGCGTTTGAGGGCTAATTTTTTTACTGAGATTTCTAAATCATCGTCGAGCTCAATTAAATCGCGGATGCTGCGGTTCATTTTGGAATAGTAATGCACCACTTTTTCTTGTAGAAATTTTTTGATTTTGACTGGCGAGTTGCGCTCTTTTTCATCAATGCGGGCGAAATCTAAATATTCTTCGACTAGTTTTTCCATGTCGGAAATGTCGCTTTTTAAATCTTCAATTTCTTGTGACTGACTCATCATTTCGAGCTGCAATTTCATGCGCGTCAAAGGCGTGCGTAAGTCGTGCGACACTCCAGAAAGCATGTCGGTTCGCTGAGTAATTTGCCGCATCACGCGCTCTTTCATTTTTATGAAAGAAATTGTCAGCGAGCGAATTTCGTCAGAACCGGTTGGTTTAAGGTTTGGTGCGTCTTGGCCGCGTCCGAATTTCTCGGCAGCGATGCTTAATTCGCGAAGAGAGCGTACTTGATTGCGTAAGAAAATAATCGAAATGAATGAAGTAATTAGCGCACTTAAAACCATCCAAAAGGTGAATACGTAAGCGCTGGAGCTGGTGATTCTTTTGACTGGAACTTCAAAAGAAATTAGACCTTGGCGAGTTTGCACTTTGACGGTGATGAAATTGTCGTCATCGGGATTTTCGAAAATTTCGTAGGTTTTGAGGCCGTGGCTTTCGAGCTCAGATTTGAAGCGGTTGTAAGGATCAATTAGTGGATTGATGTAGTTGTAAAATTTGTTTTGTTTCCAGTCGCTGTCGCCGATTTTTTTCTTTTTTAGGCGGCGTCTTTCTTCGAAAGAAAAACTCAATCCGGTGTTTTCTGAAAGGTCTTGTAGTAGGTTTTGGTAGCCGGGTTTGTTGACTGATTTTTGCACAAACACCATTTCTTCAATGACGCTGCGCGCCATGTGTTTGCTGATTACGTCGAGGTGGGTGTAGTAGAAAACGTAAATCGAAACTAACTGAACGATTAAAGTTGAGAGTACGATGATTAACAAAAATCTTCCGTAGAGTGAGCGCGGCATGAATTTTTTGAAAGGCATCGAAAGAAATAAATGTTAATTTAGAAATGGAAAAATATTTTAGTCGCTCTTCTTTTTGGTGCTTCAAACTCTACAAAATCAATCATGAACAGCAAAATATCTGCGAAAAATATCAATTTGTTTTACGGCCAAAAACAAGCTTTATTTGACATTAATTTAGAGTTCAAAGAGCACAGCGTTACGGCGTTAATTGGGCCTTCGGGCTGTGGCAAATCTTCATTTTTGCGCTGCATTAATCGCATGAATGACACGATTTTGGGCTGCAAAATTGAAGGCGAAATCACGCTGGATGGTAAAAATATTTACAACGAAAATCTCGATTTAGTTTTGCTTCGCGCCTCTGTTGGCATGGTGTTTCAAAAGCCTAATCCTTTTCCAAAATCAATTTACGAAAACGTCGCTTATGGGCCAAGAATTCACGGACTTTTTTCTAGTAAAAAAGAACTCGATGAAATTGTTGAAAAAAGTCTAACCAAAGCGGGCTTGTGGAAAGAAGTGAAAGATCGTTTGAATGACCAAGCCAGCGGCCTTTCGGGCGGACAACAACA
>CAIUFU010000224.1 GCA_903898475.1 uncultured Alphaproteobacteria bacterium
AGACTTAGGACGGGTTCTTACAGATCACAGCGCCAAATCCGCAAAAATTATGTATAAATTTTGCGATTATCTTTGTCAGCTCAGCTTGAAGCCAGAAGATCAATGGGAAATTTTCTTACAATCATTTCCACCCGAAGGTGAATTTTTAAACTGCTTGGATGGCACTGAAGAGCGAATCGAAAAGCTGTACCAAGCCTTAATCACCGATGAAAAATACAAGCCATTATTGCGCGCGCATGACGTTGTGATGGCTAATGCAGTGCATGATTTGAAAGATCACGTTTTCTCCGGCAATGAAGTGCATATTCCGAGCTATTTGGAATATAGTTTGGGTCTTAAAGCAGAAAGAGTGCTGCATCCACAATCGCAAATACCGCTTTTTTTAGCTCACAAATTTCACACCTCTTATTCAAGAAAAGTTAAAGATCGCTTAATTACCGAAATCACGGAAGAAGTCCGGCAGCGCAGAGCTAAAGTTGAAGAGATCGTTTCAGATTTGAGAGAGATGTTTCCCACTTTCGATCCAGCAAATTTTCAATATGATAAAACTTTAAATGAAGCTCTGATTTCAAAGTTAAAACATGCCCAAATTTACAATGAAAAACAGGTTGTAGTTCGCAAAGATTTTAGCATGAGGCTCAGCAGATCTGCTTTAACAAAAGCGGCAGAAAATATTTTAGCATTAGATTTTTTAGATGAATTTTTCGATCAGCCAAAAACCCCTCCCAGAAAACCTATCTCCTTTGCCCAAATAGTTGGGGGCGATGAAAGCGCCTTATTTAAATCGGAAATCTATGGCAGCACTGTCGGATTGCTCGAACCGGCAGAAGAATTTAAACATAATCCAAGTAGTGATGAAGAATTACTCGCCGGATTTGAGGCTTTGTGGTTAATGGGCGAGAATCTTGCTGGAAATGCTCCGATTACATTTTTAGAAATCGTCAAGGGTATTCAAGAAGTCCGCCCACAATATCATGAAGATGTAAGCTATCTCAGAGATCTTGCGCGAATACAAATCAATAAATTTTTGCCACATCAGGCAGCAAAAGTAGAGCGCATCATCAACCTTTACGAAATCCACAAAGCTAATCCAAATTTTCAGCAACTAGATATTGGTCAGGCATCAATTGGAACTCTGCTTTTAGGAAATGCTCCAATTGAGTTTATAACCCGCAAAATACAAAGCTCGGCAAGCGGTGTTGATTTGGTCAGTGAATTAGAATCAAGTCTGCAAAGTTTATATCCTCAGGATGCCGCTTATCAATTGGCTTGCGAGCAATTGATGATGCGTCCCGATCACACAGAAATTTTTGCCAGCCTGCATGCTAAAATATGGCAAGATCCACAACATCTAGCAGAACTTCCAACAAATTTTCAGCGTCATTGTCTAAAAGCCGCAGCTAGTCAAAACAACACTGACGATTGCGCGATGCTATTGGATAATTTTTTCACTACTGCTGAGATTTTTCTCAGAAGCAACGCGCTACATTCAGCGTCCCTGCACAATAATTGCGAGTTAATGGAACTGCTTTTGCAAAAAATCAAAAGCCAGATCGCAGATCAAGATTTAATCACTGATCTCTGCACCCAAGTTGATGAAGATGGAGATACTCCGCTCATGGTTGCAGCCATTAATGACAATGTTGAAATCATTAAACTGCTGCTAAAACACAGACCTGAAATTCTTAGAAACCCAACAAATCCAAGTTGATGAAGATGGAGATACTCCGCTCATGGTTGCAGCCATTAATGACAATGTTGAAATCATTAAACTGCTGCTAAAACACAGACCTGAAAT
>CAIUFU010000225.1 GCA_903898475.1 uncultured Alphaproteobacteria bacterium
TGAAGCAATAGAGCAATCTGGAGCAAATCCCTAAAAGCCATCTCAGTTCAGATTGAGGGCTGCAACTCGCCCTCATGAAGTTGGAATTGCTAGTAATCGTAGATCAGCACGCTACGGTGAATACGTTCTCGGGTCTTGTACACACTGCCCGTCAAGCCATGGAAGCTGTTTCTACCTGAATAGGGTGAGCTAACCGCAAGGAGGTAGCCTTACACGGTAGGAGGAGTGACTGGGGTTAAGTCGTAACAAGGTAGCAGTAGGGGAACCTGCGGCTGGATTACCTCCTTAAGAAAAGAAGTTAATCTTCGGATTAGCTTCAATACGCAGTGATGCTTGCATCATTGCACAATGAACAAAACAGATAGGGCTATCGCCCTACTACTTCTCAAGTAGTAGAAACTATCGCCTTTGTTTTTCTCAAAAAAACGCGACTCATTTAACACGATTCATATGCCACATCTTATCATCGAGCATTCAGCCGATATTTCCAAAAAATCTGTAAAAAGTTTAGAACAAGAAATTCAAAACCTCATGAAAGCGCATGAAGGAAATTTTGATGCAGATCAATGTAAGTGTCGCTCTTTTGCCTTTGGTAAGTATCTCGTTGGCCGCATAGATCAATCAAACGCCTCTTTCATTCACATCACGCTTAAAGCCTTATCTGGTCGATCAATTGAAATCAGAAAAAGCCTCTCCGACAAAATCGCGACTTTCACTAAACAATTCTTTTTAGATTTAAAGCTGCCAACAACACGCTGCGACATCTCTGTCGACATCGTGGAAATGGAACGCGACACTTACACAAAAATCCGCATTGAAACCTAATGATAAATTTTGAGCAGTTAGTTTTTAGAAAAGCTGTTGCCTCCGACTTACCACACATCATTGCTCTACTCTCCAACGACATTCTCGGCAAAGACCGCGAATCCCTCCAAAATTTAAAAATCTACGAAGCCGCATTTGCAGAAATTTCTGCCGACCAAAATAATTTTTTGGCAGTTATTGACTCGGGCAAAGAAATTATTGGCACCTGCCATTTAACATTAATGCCTTCCCTAACCTTACAGGCTTCAAAGCGCATGAATATTGAGGCAGTGCGAGTAAAAGACAGCTTTAGGGGACAGAAAATTGGGCAATGGATGATTGAGCAAGCCATCAATTTTGCCAAAGCCAACGAGGTAAAAATCATCCAACTCACCACCAACAAACAGCGCCAAGATGCGCAAAAATTTTACCAGAAACTAGGCTTCACTTCAAGTCATGAGGGAATGAAATTGCTTTTAAATACTTAGCTCACACAAAAACTCATCACCTTATTGATTGCAAATAGTGCCGCTAACCAACTTCAGTGATTATCCTCATTTTCCTTTCGGCTGATCCGCCCAGCTTGTTATTTTTCGAGCTTTTACTTCTTTTGTAGGTGCAACAGTGCTTTTTGGCTTACTATCTTGGGGGGTTTCTTTGTTTTGGTACACCAGCCTTTTAGCAACATAAAGCGCAGCAACTATGGCCACCCCAACTGGCACGAGATACGACGTATAAGAATTTTGTTGGGTAGGTATTTGAGGCCTCTGTATATCGTGCGGACTTTTGGTTGTTGGGCTATCTAAATTAAGAAAATCAAAAGCCCTTTGTGACTTACTTACCTCATCAACTTTCTGATCTGAGGAAGCTCGCCTATAGCAACCGCCACACCCTGATCATATCCCAAACAATCCAAAACATTCTGCGACTCCACTGCCATCACGCTCTGTTCTATTTTTATTCCTGAGCTAGATGAGCGATGATTCTCACTAAATAATGGTGGCTCATCTCCGTCGCCCCTAGAAAAATCCGGATGCTTTAAATCAAATCCGGCATGACCCATCTCATGTAGAATAATACTCGCAGCCTCTTTCAACTGATGATCTATTAGAAAGTTTTTTGGGAAATAATGGCCTTGTAATTCGCTTTTGAAGTAAGGTGATCTACCCAAACATATGTGGTTCCCTTGATAAAAATTTGCGACTGATATCTCTCCTCCAACGTGTCAGCCGAATTGGTGATATAAATTATTTTTTTACCACTTTCCCCAACTCTACTCTTTTGAATTTCGCGATCTGATAATGCAATTTCCTCAACTGCGATATTTAGCCTTCTAAATTCCTGATTAATTACTTTACGGAAAAATTCTTTTTCTTCATTAGTCATTTCCCTGTTAGGCACGCTTGCCTTAGAAGGGGTGGCTTGAACATCTCTGATAAATGAAGGAACGTGGAAACTATAATAAATTGTCGGATCCTCCCCCAATCCATTCCACTCCATCCTCGCCCCTTTACTTGGATAAATATAAGGAACGATTTCATCTGGCCTTAGTTTTTCTTGGTCTCTCCTAGTTTCTTCATATTCAGCCTCATAAAGGAATGCCGCCATTTTCGCATTTTTATTTCTATTTTTCGCCACCACCCATGCCGACATTTTATTGCCATTACTATCTGGAATACTAAGCCGCCTGACGCTTACTTGATGGTTCTCCACCAAATCCTTAACCCTTGGCAAGTCATTATCCATTACTGCTTGTTTCAATTCCTTACTCTTCTGCCAATCCTTTAATTTCGATTTTTTCATTTTCTTCAAATCATTTAATTACTTACCAATAAAAACCGCCTGAATGTTTTGTTCACCTTTTCCCGATTCGTCAGTGACTACAAACTCCAGCAAACCCCTGCCCTCGTCACTTTTTGCCACTAAATCTTTTGGCAAAATGGCAAAAACTTTAAAATTTCCCACATCGTCCGGCGCCACTTCTAGAGCGGTTAAATCGCCATTTTGCAATTTTAGAATTGCTTCACTTGGTGTTGAAATTTTTAAGCCGAAAGTTTTTCTCTCGTGAGTTTTGTTAGAAATTTTAATCGTGTAGCCGTTCCTAATTGAGCCATCTGAGAGAGTCACAAAAATCGGGTTACGATCAGGAATAGCGCTGATTTCTAGCGTTGGCTTCAAAATCAAATTACGCAGCATAATGCCGCAAACCAAAGTCAAAATCGTGCCGTAAAGAAAAGTGCGCGGCTTCAAAATTTTAAACTTTTTCTCCGGAATGGAATTAAGCAAATGATCCATCGTGTCGTAGCGAATCAAACCTTTCGGCAGACCAATTTTTTCCATGACATTGTCGCAAGCATCAATGCAAAGTCCGCAAGCGATACATTCCATCTGCAAACCATTTCTGATGTCAATGCCAACTGGACAAACCACCACACATTGTTTGCAGTCAATACAATGGCCGCGATTTTTAAAATCTTCGCCATGCGCCATCTTGCCGCGAGTCTCGCCGCGCTTCTCGTCGTAGGTGATAATTAAAGTATTTTTGTCAAACATCGCCGATTGAAAACGCGAATAAGGGCACATGTAAGTGCAAACTTGCTCTCGCGCAAACCCAGACATGACGTAGGTTGAAGCCGCAATTCCTAAAATCCAACCAAGTGAACTTGCATCAATTTCGCCGTGAAAAATATTTTTTGTGAATAAAATTGCGTCGCCAAAATAGCATTCAAAGCCCCAGCCGGTAAGGAGCGAAACAATTATCCAAGAAGTGTGAGTTAGAAATTTGCGCCAGAATTTTTCAAAATTTTTCCGACGATCCAGCAAAATACGATTGTTACGATCACCCTGAAATAGGCGCTCAAAGCCAACAAAAACATCAGTCCAAACTGTTTGAAAACAAGCATAGCCACACCAAATTCTACCAAAAAGTGACGTCACAAAAAACAGCGCCACTGCTGCAATAATCAGGATCCCCGCCAAATAATAAACTTCCTGCGGCCAAATTTCGATGAAGAAAAAATAAGCTTTGCTGTGGGTGAAATCAATTAACACGGCTTGATCTGGCGCATCTCCGGCGCGCTCAAAACGAATGAAAGGTAAACCAAAAAAAACGCTCAAAAAAAACGTATTCAACATCCACTTCAACCGACGAAACCGCCCTTTAACACTTTGCGGATAGAGGCGCTTTCTGGCTGCGAATACATTTTCTAACATGTGAATATTTTTTAATTTTGAGTCTTAAAAACTTGTCCACCTAATTTCTGACATCTACTGCAGCAAATCAACCAATGAAAACCCTTCATTGATGGTGAAATAAAAATGGTTGAGTTTTTGCAAGAAAAAGAAAAATTGTAACTAACACTAACTCCTCAACCACTAACAAAAAACCCTTCTTCTCCAACATCTAAAAATAACTAAAATGACTGACATCTTTGACGTAGTAGTAATTGGCGCGGGCCCTGGTGGATATGTTGCCGCAATTCGTGCAGCCCAACTTGGACTTAAAACCGCTTGTGTAGAAAAACGCAAAACACTTGGCGGAACTTGTTTGAACGTTGGCTGTATTCCTTCAAAAGCTTTGCTTGAAATCTCACACAAATTTCACGATGCGGCACATCAATTTGAAAGCTTAGGAATTGCAGTTTCTAAACCAAAAATCGATGTCAAAAAATTGATCTCAAACAAAAACGAAATCGTTACCGGCCTTACTGGCGGAATCGCTGGCCTCTTCAAGAAAAACAAAGTTACTTCAATTGAAGGTGCAGCAAAATTCTTAGACAAAAACACCATCGAAGTCACCAAAGCTGATGGATCAAAAGAAAAAATTTCTGCTAAAAATTTCATCATCGCAACTGGCTCAGAAGTTACAAAATTACCAGGCGTTGAAATTGACGAAAAAGTAATCGTCTCTTCAACTGGCGCCCTAGATTTAGAAAAAGTTCCAGGAAAAATGATCGTAATTGGCGCTGGTGTAATTGGCCTAGAATTAGGTTCAGTTTGGGGCCGCTTTGGCGCTGAAATCGAGGTTGTTGAATTTCTTGATAAAATCACGCCAGCAATGGACGCAGAAGTTTCTCGTAACTCCCAAAGAATTCTTGAAAAACAAGGTTTCAAATTCCGCCTTTCTTCAAAAGTTGTGTCAGTAAAAAAAGACAAATCTGGCGCTAAAGTTGAAATCGAATCAGTTGCTGATGGCAAAAAAGAAACACTTTCTGCCGACGTAGTTTTGGTGGCAATTGGTCGCCGCCCAAACACTGAAAATTTGGGTTTGGAAAATACCGGAATCAAATTAAACGCCCGCGGCTTTATTGAAAATAATCACCTGCGCACTTCTGTAGAAAATATTTTCGTAATCGGCGATGTCACAACCGGCCCAATGCTAGCGCACAAAGCCGAAGATGAAGGCATGGCAGTTGCTGAAATGGTCGCCGGACAAAAAGGCCACGTAAATTACGACGTGATTCCAAATGTAATTTACACTTACCCAGAAATTGCTTCGGTGGGCAAAACTGAAGAAGAATTAAAAGCGGCAAATATTGCTTACAAAGTTGGTAAATTCTCAATGATGGCAAACTCGCGCGCGCGCTCTACTGGCGACGATCAAGGCTTTGTTAAAATTTTGGCTGATGCAAAAACTGACCGCATTTTAGGCGCTCACATTATTGCTCGCGAAGCTGGCAATACTATTCACGAAATTGTTGTGGCGATGGAATTTGGCGGATCTGCGGAAGATATTGCTAGAACTTGCCACGCGCATCCAACCTACAACGAAGCAGTTAAAGAAGCTGCGTTGGCGGTAGATAAAAGACAAATTCACAGCTAGTTAAAGTAATAAACTGAATTCGCGAATAACCACCCCAACCCCTCCTTGAAAAGGAGGGGAGTTACTCGAAA
>CAIUFU010000226.1 GCA_903898475.1 uncultured Alphaproteobacteria bacterium
CGCAAAGTTTTTTCGATTTCGGCCATCACTTTAGTTTCTTGCAATTTTTTGCGGCTTTTTTTGCTTTTCATAAATTTAAGGCCAAAACCTTCATTTAACTGCAATTCGCGCGCTTTATTTCTTAAAATAAACTGAATTTCGTTTTGCAACATCTCTGCGGCTTGGCGATCATTTTTCAAATCGTAAGCGCCAACAGAAATGATGCGTGGTTTTGAAGTTAAAGTTAGTGAGTCATTAACTGTTAAAGAAATCGTCACAATGCCGGCAAATTGTAGTTTTTTGCGCTCTCTTAAAACTTCACTTTTCAAATCTAAAAGCTGTTTGCCATCAACGCCGATGTAACCAACTTTTACTTTGCCAACGATTTCAGAATTCATGTGATTTTCCGCGTCAAATCTAACGGCAGCGCCATTTTCAATTTGGATTACGCGTGGCACGTTGCAATCTCTAGCGATTTCGCAGTGAGTTTTAGTGTGCAAAAATTCGCCGTGAACTGGAATGGCAATTTTTGGTTGGGCCAGAGCATACATTTCATACAATTCTTCTTGTGAAGGATGGCCTGAAACATGCACGAAGTGATCTTTTTCAGTCAAAACATCGATTTGTTTTTTGGCTAATTCATCAAAAAGTTCGAAGATTTTTTTCTCGTTTCCTGGGATAATTTTTGATGAGAAAATCATCAAATCGCCTTTGGTAAAACGAATGGTTGGATGCATGTCGGTTGCGATTTTACGCGTGCCGGCGTTGGGCTCACCTTGGCATCCGGTTGAAATAACTAAGACTTCGCTTTTGGCGTAAAATTTCATTTCGCGATCAGAAATGAATTCAAAATTTTCAGCAAAATAGCCGCTTTTTTTACCAACTTCGTGAAGGCGGTGCAAAGAAAATCCAGCGAGCACAACTTTTCTGCCCACGTCGCGAGCGATTCTGCAAATGGTGTGGACGCGTGCCAAATTTGAGGCGAAAGTGGTAACGCCAACCAAACCTTTGCGGCCTTCGATCAAACTTTTTAGTGAATCGTAAAGTTCACCCTCCGAACGTGAGTGTCCCTCAGATAGCGCGTTTGTTGAGTCGCAGATTACGGCTAAAATTTCTTTCGCGTCTCCGTAAGCTTTGATTCTTTCTTTTTCTGAAATATCGCCGACCACCGGATCTGGATCAAATTTCCAATCGCCGGTGTGAAGAATATTGCCTTTGTGTGTTTTAACCATCACCGCTTTCATCTCAGGAACTGAGTGGGTTAGGCCGATAAATTCAAGTTGGAAGGGCCCAAGGTTTAAGTCGCGTGAGCCATCAATGATGTGGATTGGTACTTCTTTTTCGAGTTTGAATTCTTGCAATTTAGTGCGCAAAAAATTCGCTGCAAATTCGGTGGCGTAAACCGGAACTTCGAGATCTCTCCACAAATATTGCACCGCGCCTAAGTGATCTTCGTGAATGTGAGTAATCACAATTCCAAGTAAGTTTTTGCGATTGGCTTTGATGAAAGAAATGTCAGCGGTCATCATGTCAACGCCCGGAACGTCGTAAGCGAAACCCATGCCGCAATCGATCATAATCCATTTGCCGTCAAGATGGTATAAATTGAGATTCATCCCAATTTCGTTAGCGCCGCCCAAAGGCAAGAAGAGTAGGTCGCTTTGATGTTTTTTTAAGTTAAGATCCATTTTGGGAATTTTTGAGTTAATTATTAAATTAATAGTTCTTGTTTAGATGGACCCCGTCATACGACGGGGTGACAGACTAAAGATCAGTGTCACACCGTCGTATGACGGGGTCCATGTTCAGCTAAATTTTCGAGTTATTTTCGTAAACAATTCGTAAGCCTTCCAACGTCAAGTCAGGTTCGTAATATTCGACCTCACTTTTTAAAGAATCTTTGAAAAGTTCAGCAAGTCCGCCCGTGATTATGCGGGTGGTTTTATGTCCAAGTTCGTTTTCGATTTTTGCAATCATGCCTTCAATCAGCGAAATATAACCAAAGAACGCACCTGAATTCATTGCTTCAATAGTGGTTTTGCCAATTACGTTTTTTTGTGCTTTAACTGAAATTTTCGGCAATTGCGCCGTCATGTCGTGCAGAGCTTTGAGAGAAAGATTGATGCCTGGCGCAATAACGCCACCCAAATATTCGCCGTTTTTTCCAACCACATCAAAGGTGGTCGCGGTGCCGAAATCAATGATAATTAAATTGCCGCCAAATTTTTTAAATCCGGCGATCGAATTAATGATGCGGTCATGACCAACTTCATTTTTGTTTTGCACTTTGAGGTCGATGTTCAAATCGACATTGTCTTGTCCGATGACGAGAATTTTTCCGGTGAAAGTTTCGCTGGTAAATTTTTTAATCGATTCGCAAATCAGGCCAGTAAGGGTTGGAACCACTGATCCGATGATGGCGCCAGAAATTTTTAAGCAATCGATTCTTTCGGTGAGGCAAAGTTCGATAATATCAACCGCGTAGTCGTCAGCCGATTTTTTGGTGTTGCTAGGCAAGCGCCATTTTTTGATTAATTGATTATTTTCAAAAATTCCGATGACGATGTTGGTATTGCCGATGTCGAAGGTGAGAAGCATGTGGAGGGATTGTTTTGAATTCCTGCCATGATTGACAGGAATTCAATTTTAAGAATTTTATTTCAATTTCGCGCAAGCGTCCGCGATGCGTTGCATTGAGTTGTTTAAAAATTCTTCGCTTGCAGCGTAAGAAATTCTGAAGAAATCGGGGGCGCCGAAAGCGACACCCGGAACCACGGCAACTAAAGCTTCTTCAAGCAAATAGCTGGCGAAATCATTGTCATTTTCAATGGCTTTTCCAGCTGGAGTTTTTTTGCCAAACAGACCTTTGCATGAAGGAAAAACGTAGAAAGCGCCGTTTGCGCGGGCGATGCGTAGGAGTAGAGCTGCGAG
>CAIUFU010000227.1 GCA_903898475.1 uncultured Alphaproteobacteria bacterium
ATTTGCTCTTTCGAAATTTGCAGCGGGGTTTTGGCGATGTACCATTTCACGCCTTCTTTACAAGGCGGGGTAGTGAAAGAGCCGTCGTAGAAAAATAATTTGTCGTTAGTCTTAACAATTTTCGAAAGATCCAATTTTCCTTCAACTTGCTTGTTTAACAAAAATTTTGTCAGGCGATTAAATTCAGGATTTTCTTTACCCACTTCTAAAAAAATTGCCAAAACCAACCATTGCTCATCTTCGCTTTTGTGGTAGATTTGCAGTTCCAGAGAATGAGGCGCGCCAGCTATTAAATGCTCGCTTGGATGATTAAATTCAATGTGCCTGATGAAATATTTTTTCTTGGCGCGCAAGACAAAATCTTTATTGTCGAATTCGATTTGCAGGTTGTGGTGCTGAGGCTCCTTTTCAACAGCAGACTCACTGTAAGAAAATTTTAATTCTTCATCTTTGAATTCGCCTTTAACATCAATGGGTGATTGATTGTAACCAATTTTACAAAATTTATTTTCTTCCAAAATTCCCCAATGCTGTGGGCCAAAAGCGCCGCTGTAGTTCCAATGATTGGTACAAGAAAAGGTGAAAATTAAGAGCAGAAAGCCGGAAAGAATTTTCATATTTTTATGATGTCTTGGGAGATTTTTTTAAATAAAAGGGCAATTTCTGAATTCGGGTTTTTGGTCACAAAACAAACTCTCTCTTCACTTGCGTCAGAAATTTCCTGCAAAATCGGCACCTCGCCTAAAAACTTAATCGCCATTTTTTCAGCTAAATTTTTAGCGCCATCTTTGCCAAATAAATATTTACGATCTCCCGCAATTTCTAAGAAAGACATGTTTTGAATCAGCCCCAAAACAGGAATTTTTAATTTCACAAAACAATCAATCGATTTCACCACATCAATCACCGAAAGGCTTTGTGGCGTTGAAACCACGACAATTCCACTCACCGGAAATTTCTCGGCCAAACTCAAATAAACATCTCCCGTGCCTGGAGGCATGTCGATAATCATCACATCAACTTCTTTGCCGTCGCTTTTCCAATTTACGCTTCTGATTAATTGGTAGAGAATTTTTGTCACCATCGGTCCGCGCCAAACGCCAGCTGATCCCGCATCGGTCATTGAGCCCAGTGAAATGCATTTCACGCCTTGCGACATTAGTGGCAGAATCAAGCCGTTTTCTTGTTCGGGCTTGTTGGACAAATTCATTAAATGCGGAATTGAGGGGCCGTAGATGTCCGCGTCAACTAGGGCCACGTTTAGTCCGGCGAGCTTCAAGCTTACTGCCAAGTTGCAAGCAATTGTTGATTTGCCTACTCCGCCTTTGGCGGAAGCCACAGCGATAATTTTTTTAACACCTACGACATCAGGAATTTGCTGCATGAAATCGGCCAAGGTTTTTTCTGTCATTTTTAGAAAAGTAATTGAAAAAGAGGGGGCTAAAACTAAATCACCACTTCCTTCAAAACAATAATTCAAACAAGTAATGCTAAAACTTTTTACCAATGGTGGCCCGTGGGGCCCGTGGAATAATGGTGGAAATAGTGCTGGAAACAATGGTGGCGCAAGAAAAGAGCAGCCGAAGCAAAAAGCACCTGAAGCAAGCTTCGAAGATTTTGCTAAAAAAATTGACGAATTTTTTAAAGATTTATTCGGCGGCAAAGGCGGCAATCAGTGGAAAAAATTTTCTGAAAAAACCCCAAAATCAATTTCTGGGCTTGTTGTAATGGGATTCATTCTTTTTTGGATGTCTCTTGGCGTTTACAAAGTTAACCCTGATGAAAATGCTGCGGTGCTTTACTTTGGCAAGTTTTACAAAGTGGCAACTCCCGGTTTAAACTACGCAATTCCCTACCCTTTTGGAAAAGTGATTAAGAAAAGTGTGACCACGGTGAACACCGAAGAATTCGGCTTCACCTCTAATTCACGCAAAAATGAAAAAAGAAATTTCGACGCTGAAAGTTTAATGCTAACGGGCGATGAAAATATCGTAGATATTGAGTTTCAAGTGCAGTGGCAAATTTCTGACATTACTGATTTTGTCTTTAATATTGTTGAGCCAAACCAAACAATTCGCCAAAGCTCGGAAAGCGCCATGCGCGAAATTATAGCACGCACGCCAATTGCAGATGCTTTAAGTGACGGTAAAAAAAGAATTGAAGATGAGACCAAAGTTTTGCTGCAGCAAACGCTAGATTCTTACAAATCGGGTGTGCGAATCACGCTAGTTCAGCTGCGCCGAGTTGATCCGCCAGCGCAAGTAATTGATGCTTTCCGCGATGTGCAAACTGCAAAAGCCGATAAAGAAAAAGAAATTAACCAAGCGCAAAGCTACGCTAATGACATCATTCCAAGAGCGCGCGGAACCGCGTCGCAAATGACTGAACAGTCGCAAGCTTTTGCTCAAGAAGTTGTAACCAACGCCCAAGGTGAAGCGGGTAGATTTAACTCGGTTTACAATCAATATGCGAAATCGAAGCAAGTGACGAAGAAGCGTATTTATCTTGAGACAATGGAAAAAATTTACCGCGATGCGGATAAGGTTTTAATTGATAAAGGTGCCGGAAGATCAGGCGTGGTGCCGTATTTTCCGATGAGCGAGATGGGAAACAAGAAGGCGGCGGCTACTACTAATTAAAAAAATATATAGGCCCCTGAGCAAAGCACGAAGTGCGTCGTCGAAGGGCCTGAAACTCGGTGTTCCGACCCTTCGAC
>CAIUFU010000228.1 GCA_903898475.1 uncultured Alphaproteobacteria bacterium
AAATGGGTCTGTAGCTCAGTTGGTTAGAGTGCGCGCCTGATAAGTGCGAGGTCGGTGGTTCAAGTCCACCCAGGCCTACCATTTAAGTTTCGTTTTTCCCGCCTTTAGATTTTCTCAATTATTTCAGCAAATAAAACCGCCGGCAAAGATCCGCCGGTAATCTTGTCCGTTGCTGAATTGTCGTCATTTCCAATCCAAACTCCAACCACGTAATCGTCGCTAAACCCAATAAACCACGCGTCGCGGAAGTTTTGGCTAGTGCCCGTTTTACCGTAAATATTTTCTGCCACATTAGCATTTTTTCCGGTGCCGTTTTCTACAACCGCGCGCAAAAGTTTTTTAATTTTTTCTTCCGCACTTTGCGAAATCACTGGCGCAAAGCCAGAAGATTCGCGCTTGTACAAAGTTTCGTCGGCAGCGTTTTTTACTTCTAAAATTGAATAAGGAATTACCGGCTCACCCGCATTAACAATTGTGGCGTAGGCGCCCGTAAGCTCCAGCAAACTAACTTCCGTTGTACCAAGTGCAATTGTTGGATCGTCTTTGTCGATTTTTGAAACAATGCCGCAAGTGCGCGCCATTTCTGCAACAGCCTTTCCACCAACTTTACGCCCCAATTGCACCGCAACTGAATTTAGTGAATTAGCAAAAGCCTGACGCAGAGTCACTTCACCCAAATAACGATTGTCGTAATTGTCGGGCAGCCAAGTGCCAACATTGGTTTTCTTGTCTTCCATTGTGTCGTCGTCGCTCATTCCGCTTTCGAAAGCCGCTAAATAAACAAAGGTTTTGAAAGCCGAACCGGCTTGTCTTTTCGCTGTCACCGCGCGATTAAATTGGCTTTGTTGGTAGTCAGATCCACCCGACATTCCCAGCACCGCCCCACCCTTATTCATTACCACCACAGCGATTTGTGCCTTGTCTAATTTCTTGGAATTTTTCTGATTAAATTCGTCCAAAATATTTTCCAATTTTTCCTGAATTCGCTCGTCCAAGGTGCTCGTAATTTTTAGCAAACCTTCGCCTTTCGAACTTTTATCCAGAAATTCAGGAAATTGTTCGTAAACAAAATCGGCAAAATAAAGCTTCTGCGAATGGTCGATTTTGTAAGACGGATCTTGGTTGAGCTGCTGCAAATTATCCTCACTCAAAAACCCCGCCTCAATCATATTTTTAATCACAACATTGGCGCGGTCTTCGGCCAAGGAGCGATTATTTTTGGGAGAAAGTTTTGACGGCGCCTTAAGCAAACCCGCAAGCAGCGCTGATTCGCTTAGGTTCAAACGTGAAATATCTTTGCCAAAATAGTGTTTGGCGGCGTTGCCAACTCCGTAACTTCCCGAACCAAAATAAGCGCGATTGAGGTAAAAAGTTAAAATTTGTTCTTTGGTGAAATTGCGCTCGAGCTGAACGGCCAGAAGGACTTCTTGGATTTTTCTTTTGAAAGTGCGATCCGAATTTAGAAAAAGTAATTTAGCTAATTGTTGGGTAATTGTGCTGCCTCCCTGCACGATTCGCCCTGCTTCGTGATTGACGTAAGAGGCGCGCAAAATGCCGAAAAAATCTACTCCGTGGTGATTAAAAAATCTGCGGTCTTCGGTTGCTACAACCGCGTTAATCAAGTGCTGCGGCAATTCGAAATAACTTATTTCACTACTGTAAATTTCACCGCGATTAGTGATTCGCTCGAGATTAGCGTAATTAATTTGGACAATTTGTTTGCCGTTTTTAGCTTCTAAATCGCTGAGGCTGGGCAAATCTTTGAAATAGTAAAACAGCGCTAAAGTGCCGAAAATCGCGATCCAGATTGAGAAAAAAAATCCCCACTTCAGAATGAATTTGAAGAATTTCATGATTTAGAATTTTTAAAAATGACGAAGCTAATCCTTAAAAATCACCAACTAGTCGAAGAAAAACAAGCGCAACTTTCCTTGCAAGAACGCGGCTTTCTTTTTGGTGACGGAATTTTTGAAACCTGCAAAATTTTCAACGGCAAAATTTACGACTACACTGCGCACGAAGCCAGAATTAAAGCGGGCTTAAAAGCATTAAAATTCACAGCTGAAATTGAAAATTTAGAAAAAAAATCTCTCGAATTAATCGCCAAAAATAAAATCAAAAACGGCATTTTAAAAATTTTAATCAGCCGTGGTGTCGGAAGTGCCGGATATCTTCCAACCTACGAATCAAAGGCGCTAATCATTGCGCAAACTTTTGAAGAACGCCAATTACCAAAAAAAATTACGCTAGGAATTTCTAAAATTACTGCACCCAAAGCCTTCGCCAAAACCACTAATTCTCTGCCCTACATTCTAACAAAAATCGCTGCCTCTGAAGAAAATTTATTCGACTGCGTAATGCTTTCTGAAAAAAAATTTGTCGCTGAAACTTCTTCGGCAAATATTTTTTGGGTAAAAAATGGCAAAATATTTACCGCTGCAAAGTCTTGCGGCGCATTGCTTGGCACGGTGCGCAAAAAATTGCTAAAAATCTCTCCCGTAAAAATTTTTGAAACTGAAGCAACAGTTGCGGCGCTAAAAAAAGCTGACGAAATTTTTCTGACTAATTCCTCTTTTTTAGTTTTGCCTATTGACGAATTTCTGGGACGCAAATTACAAAAAAATTTCGGCGAAGAATTTTTAAAACTTCTGCAAAAAGATTTAGAAAAACAATGCAGCAACTAAAATTAAATTGGCAAAAGCCGCTAGATTTAGCGCAGAAAATTGCAGAAAATTATGCAGGCGAAAGCTGGGTTTTTCTTTATTCGGCGCTGAGTGACGTGGTTAAAAAATCCACGTCGCAAATTGCACTTTTTGCGCAAGAAAAAATTATTTGTGACGATTTTGCGCAGGCCGAAAAAATTTTAAAAAGCAGCGACAAGAAATGGTTTGGATATTTGGCCTACGAGGTTGGCGGGGAGTTTGAGAATTTGCCAAAAACTAAAAAAACTGTGGTCGATTTGCCAAAAATTTGGTTGGTGAATTTTGGATTGGTTTTTGATTTTGATCACGACTTGCAAGAGCTTACGACGAATTTTTCTGACAGAAAATATTTAGAAATTCTGGAAAAATGGACCACTTCATCCGACAGAGTCGACTTTGTCACGCCACAGATTTTAAATTTCGACTCGAACTTTTCCGACGATTCCTACCTTGCGGCAATTTCCAAAATCAAAAAACAAATCGCGGCTGGTGACTTTTACCAAACAAATTTAACCAGAAAATTCTTCGGCGAATTCTCAAAAAAACTTTCACAAAAAGAAAATTTTTCACTCTTTGCAAAGCTTACAAAGCTAAGCCCCGCCAACTATTCGTCATTTTTGAAACTCGACGAAAATTACATTATTTCTTCCAGCCCCGAGTTATTTTTAAAAATTCAAAACGGCAAAATTTTGTCGCGACCAATTAAAGGCACAGCACCCAGAAGCCGCGATTTAAAACAAGACCGCAAAAATAAATCCGAACTAAAAAACAGTGCCAAAGAGCGCGCCGAAAATTTAATGATTGTTGATTTGGTGCGAAACGATTTGTCGAGGATTTGCCAGGCTGGAAGTGTGAGGGTGAAGAAACTTTTTTCGATTAGTTCTTACAAAAATATTTTTCACATGTCGTCAGAAATTCACGGCAAAATTGCAAAAAACTGCACCGCAATTGACGCACTAAAAGCCTGTTTTCCGGCTGGTTCAATGACAGGAGCGCCAAAAATTAAAGCAATTGAAGTTGCCGCTGAGTTGGAAAAATTAGACCGCGGAGTTTACAGCGGTGCGATTGGATGTTTTTCGCGTGAAGAAATAAATTCTTCAGTGGTAATTCGCACTTTGGTTTTGTGCAGAGAAAAATTTGAGTTTCAAGTTGGTGGAGCAATTACTTTTGATTCTGACGAAAAAGCCGAACTTGCCGAAATTTTTAGCAAGGCGAAGGGGATTGGAGAGCTTCTAGGATTGAAGTTCTAAAAACGTAAAAGAATCGTACTAGACAATTAATTTTGTCAAAAATAGAAAGCCCTCCGAACACAAGATATTGTGCAATTTTGGCCAAAAAGCCACTAGATGTAGTGCAAAACCAAGCACAGCCTCACTCCAAACAAAATTAAAAAACATGTCAAAAAAACCAGTCGCAAAAACAAAATCAAAAACCGCTGACAAAAAAATCACGATTCAAATTGATCCCAAAAAAGACGACAAACTAAGCAATTTCGGCAAAGCGGTTTTGAAAGATCGTTACTTAATGCCTGGTGAATCGCCGCAAGATTTATTCGCTCGTGTTGCTTGCTTTTACGCTGACGACCAAGCGCACGCTAGCCGCCTTTACGAGTACATTTCTAATTTGTGGTTCATGCCAGCAACTCCGATTTTGAGCAATGGCGGCACTGATCGCGGTTTGCCGATTTCTTGTTTCTTAAATGAATCTTCCGACTCGCTTGGCGGCATTGTTAGCTTGTGGAATGAAAATGTCTGGCTCGCTTCAAAAGGTGGCGGCATTGGCAGCTATTGGGGCAATTTGCGCTCAATTGGCGAAGGTGTTCACGGCAATGGCAAAACTTCAGGGATCATTCCATTCATTAAAGTAATGGATTCGCAAACTTTGGCAATTTCGCAAGGCAGCCTAAGACGCGGCTCTGCGGCTGTTTATTTGCCAATCAACCACCCAGAAATTGAAGAATTTATTGACGTGCGTCGCCCAAATGGTGGCGATCCGAATCGTCGCTCACTGAACTTACACCACGGAATTGCGGTAACCGACGACTTCATGCGCGCAGTTGAAAAAGACGGCGATTTCGAATTGAAAAGCCCTTACACCGGCAAAACTCTTGAAGTGGTGAAAGCGCGTGCTTTGTGGATTAAACTTTTGACCACTCGCGTTGAAACTGGTGAGCCTTACATTCTCTTCATTGACGCCGTAAATAAAGCAATCCCTGAACACCACAAAACTTTGGGTTTGAAAGTTAAAACCTCAAATCTGTGCAGCGAAATCACTCTTCCAACCGGCGTTGACCATTTGGGAAAAGACCGCACAGCAGTGTGCTGCTTGTCTTCATTCAATCTAGAATTTTACGACGAGTGGAAAGACAACCCGCAAATCCTTGAGGATGTAATGCGCTTCCTCGACAATGTTTTGCAAGATTTCATCGAAAAAGCACCAGAAGTGATGCAAAAAGCCAAATATTCTGCAATGCGTGAGCGCAGTGTTGGCCTTGGCGTGATGGGCTTTCACTCCTTTTTACAAAGCAAAAATGTGCCGCTTGAATCAGCAATGAGCAAAGTTTGGAACAAGAAAATTTTTCAACATATCAAACTTGGCGTTGACGCTGCATCAAAACTTTTAGCTAAAGAAAGAGGCGCTTGTTTGGATGCTGCAGAATGTGGCGTTGAAGAAAGATTTTCTAACAAAATGGCAATCGCGCCAACTGCGTCGATTTCAATTATTGCGAATAATTCTTCACCAGGAATTGAGCCATTTGCGGCTAACGCTTTCACCCAAAAAACGCTTACCGGGTCTTTTAGCGTGCGTAATAAAAACTTGGTAAAATTGCTCGAAAGCAAAGGCAAAAACTCGGAAGATATTTGGTCATCAATCACAATCACTGAAGGCTCAGTGCAACATTTAGATTTCTTAGACGAACACGAAAAATTGGTGTTTAAAACCGCCCAAGAAATTGACCAAAGATGGATGATTGATTTATCTGCCGAGCGCCAAGATTACATTTGCCAAGCCCAAAGCTTGAATGTGTTTTTACCAGGTGACGTATCGAAAAAAGAATTGCATGAAGTGCATTTTAGAGCTTGGCAAAAAGGCTTGAAGAGCCTTTACTATTGCCGTTCAACTTCGGTTCAGCGTGCTGATAAAGTTTCGACCAAATCAGAAAGCCATGAACTTTTTTCTAAAGAACCTCTTGAAGAGTTAAAAGTTGAGCAAAATAAATATGATGAGTGCTTAGCCTGCCAGTAGCTTAATTATTTACTTTTGACATGAAATCAAAATTCAAACCAAAACATTTTGAAAAACCTCATTCAGAAGAAAAAGAGCCGGAGCAGAAGCGGAAGAAAAAGCAGGAGCAAAAGAAAGAACACAATGACTATAAAAGATCAAATAATCTTTATATAGCTGACCAAACGTTGTTGATACCAACACCTTTTTATGACGATAGTCATCAATCTTCTGGTGATGGTTACTCGTCGGCATATCACAATAGTAGCCCTCATCAGCAACATCACACTGGTGGGCCTAACTTGCATATTAAAGATACCATTAGTGGGGCAGAAAACGCCGTTAATTCTGAATTAAAGCAAGTAGGCAAAATAAAACTTAAACCCTTGGGAGATACCACACGCAA
>CAIUFU010000229.1 GCA_903898475.1 uncultured Alphaproteobacteria bacterium
CAGGTTCGATCGGGAAAACGTCAATTGCAGCGCCCGCAACATGCTTCGATTCAAGAGCTTCGGCTAAAGCGTCAATATCTACAACATTGCCGCGCGAGTTGTTAATTACAAAAACGCCTTTTTTCATTTTGGCAATTGAGGCTTTGTTGATGATGTTGTCGGTGCTTTTATCTTGCGGCACGTGAACGGTGATTACGTCGGAAATTTTCAACAAATCGTCTAAAGAATTAACTTGGTGGTTTGAGCCAAAGGGTAATTTATTTTCAATGTCGTGATAAACCACATTCATGCCCAAAGACTCAGCAATAATGCCAACTTGCGCGCCGATATTGCCGTAGCCGATGATTCCTAAAGTTTTGTTTTTGATTTCGTTGCAGCCTGAAGCGTTCTTGCTCCACAAGCCTTTATGCATTTCAACATTTACAACGTGTAAGCGGCGATAAAGCGAAATAATTTCGCCAATCACTAATTCAGCAACTGATCTGGTGTTGGAAAAAGGTGCGTTGAAAACCGGAATGCCGAGTTTTTTTGCTGCGGTTAAATCAACTTGATCGGTGCCAATGCAAAAGCAGCCGATGCAAGAAAGGTTTTTGAATTTCTGCAAAACTTCTTTGGTCAATTTGCTGCGTGATCTAATGCCTAAAATATTGGCTTCAAACACTTCGTTTGGTGCATCTTCAATGCTGGTTTTAAGAATTTGTATGTCTTCAATGCCGAACTTTTTAAAAGAGGCTAGAGATGCTTCGCTGATGTTTTCGAGGAGGATTACTTTGGTCACGGTTTTGATTGATTTGATTTTGAGGAAGAAAATTGGAGCGGCGCAAATTAAAGCGGGTAAAACGCAGCGCAATCCAAAACTGGTGACATCTTAAAAAAAGATAAAAAATCACAGACGAGATTGCATTTAAATCGCGAACCAAAGAATTTGCGAATCATTAAAATTTCTCAATCCTCAGCTTTCCAAAAATAATGCAAAAAGAATTTTATTTAACCGAAAAACTTCCGCCCTACATTTTTGCTGCAATGTACAAACTCAAGACTGAGGCGGCTGAGAAAGGTGTTGAGATCATCGATTTTGGCATGGGAACTCCTGACTCTCCGCCACCACAATTTGTGATGGATCGTTTGGCAGAATTGTCGCGCGACGGTAATTTATTTGCTTATTCTGTGACGGGTGGCATTCAAATTTTGCGGGATGCGATTTGCAATTATTACCAACGTCGTTTTGGTGTGGCGCTTGATTCTAAGTCGGAAGCGCTGGTGACAATTGGTGCAAAAGAAGGAATCGCGTCACTGGCAACTGCAATTTCTAGTCCGCAAAATTATTTCGTGGTGCCTTCTCCCGCCTATCCAATTCATACTTTTGCTTTCACTCTTGCTAAGAGTAATATTGTGCATTTGCCGGCGATTAAATCTTCTGACTTTTTGCGCGATTTTAAAAAATTTGTTGAAGAAAAATTGGCAAAATGTGAGGCCAAACCTTTGGCGGTGATTGTGAATTATCCGTGCAATCCGACCACCGAAATTGTGGGTTTGGATTTTTATCAGGAGATGGTTGATTTCTGCAAAAAACATAAAATCTACATCATTTCAGACATCGCTTATTGCGAACTTTATTTTGACGAAAAAGACAAGCCACATTCGATACTTGAAATTGAAGGCGCTAAAGACATTGCCATTGAATTTTCTTCGGTTTCAAAAAGCTATTCCATGCCGGGATGTCGCGTGGGATTTGCAGTTGGAAACCCAACTTTAATTGACGCGCTTTACCGCATTAAATCTTATCTCGACTACGGCTCGTTTAATCCGTTGCAAATGGTGGCAGTTGATGCACTTACCGAAAAAAGTGACGAATACCTAAAAACCCTGCGTGCACTTTATAAAAATCGCGGCGAATTTTTGTGCGAGCTGTTAAAAAATGAACTGGGCTGGGAGGTTGAAAAACCTAAAGCCAGCATGTTTATCTGGACAAAATTACCCAAGCAATTTTCTCACTTAACATCATTTGATTTTTGCAAAGAAATGATTGCAAAAACTGGTGTGGTTATGACTCCGGGAAGCAGTTTTGGCGCTAATGGCGAAGGTTTCGTCAGATTCTCTTTGATTCGCGATGAGGCGGATATGAGAAAGGCGGTTGCGATGTTGAAGAAAGTTTTTTTAGATAAGATTTAATTATTAAAGCGATATGGAATCGACAAGGCAAAAAGATGAGAAAGCATTATATTTAAAGCGTAGAGTGCCTTTTGCGAGAGAGGAAGTTGTTGAATTCGTGCCCGTCAAAAAAGAAGTTAGATTTGATGACTCAATAACTGATAGG
>CAIUFU010000230.1 GCA_903898475.1 uncultured Alphaproteobacteria bacterium
GCAACAAGATCATAAAAATTTTCTAAATCTCGACCAAGCTGTGAAAAATTGTAAAGCAAAGCTGACAAAATCAATTCTGCTGCAACCAACTGACCAATGGTTAATTGACCTTTCAAAACCAGCCAACCGCCAATTAGAAGAAGCGAAACGCTGGCAATCGCATAAAGAGCAAGCAACAAAATCACCTGAAGAAACAAGCTTCGAAAACGCGATTTGCGTTCTTGCAAATAATTTCCGGTAAGAGAATTAATTTTTTCCTCAACGCTAGAATTGTCAGAAGCGCCACCCTCTTCAATCTCTTCAAAACATTTAACAATATCATATTTGGCTTGGCTCTTGCCAAGCGAACTAGCAACAGCTTGCTTGTAAAAGCGCGACCAAATTAACCACAAAGAAATTACAATACCTAAGCTAAAAAGGAAAAATATCGGATGATAAAAACTAACCACAATCAACCCAACTGCGCCTTGCAAAATTGTTGAGAAGGTTTTTGTTAAAAATTTTGGAATGGTTTTTTGGATTGTAATTGTTTCAAAGAAACGATTTACCGCCTCTCTTTTTTCTGGGTTTTGTTGTTTTGATTTCAGAAGTAAAATCGTTACTTCAGAAGTGATTCTGGCAAAAAATCTCGACTGAAAAATTTCGGTCACAAAAAATTGCAGAGCGTTTAATGCGGCCCAAAAAATCAGCAAAATTAACAGTACACTTCCCAAAACAAAAGTGGGGCGAATCAGCGCTGTAAATGAGAAGGAGTTAATTAAAAATTGTACTGAAAGTGGAACGGCAAGAGAAAGAAAACTAATCGCAAGTCCATAGATTGCGCTCATCCAGAAAAATGAGATTTCAGTAAAAAGAATCTTTTTTAAGAAGGGTGAAATTTTTAGATTTTCAGTTTTGTCGCTAACTTTAGTCATCTTGGTTTATTTATTATTGATATTCTTGCCAGGTTAAGTCTCTCTTGAGTGAGTAAATTTTATTACTTTTTGGGTCTAAACAAAAAATATGCACCCAACTATTGCTGAATAATTTTTGCAAAATTTCGTTTTTGTAGATCGATTTATCAATCAGATTTGTTGGGGCACAAACAAATGTCGTTAACCTCAGCGGCTGATGATAAGCCTCATGATCGTTACTAAAAACTGATTGCAGTGGAAGCCCGTGCATTAAGTCGCTACCATTTCCCTGCATCACACCAATTTTTCCAACAATATTTTGAGTTATTTTACTGCCGCTACCAAAAGCGACATTGTTGATTGTTGAAAATAAATATTGGCTGTTAATCCACTGCGCAACAACCATTGGCGCGGTTAAAATTAAATTTAGAGCACTTCCATCAATATCTTTCTGCCAGTCGTAAGAGTGCAGAAATGATCTTCCATCAAGATCAATATTTTTTGTCAAATCGCGGTTGGCAACAATGAAAGAGGCGTTGCGAGCCAAGCCCCATTCGGGCCGAGTTTCTGCCCAATTTACGCTGCGCTTTTCAACATGACTTACCGAGTTCTTCTCAGACAAGCTTTTGCCCATTTTATCTGAGCGCCATTTGCTGTTTGATTTTTGAGCGGCTTTTAAATCGAGTTTTAACTTTTCTAAACCCAGATCTTCCTGCGAATAAATTTCGATATCGTCAGTTGTTGTATTGTGCTGCGCTGCGATGAACTTAGTTTTATTGGGAATCAATATGCCTAAAGTTGCTAAGCCTTGATGAACCTCTTTGTTGTTAAGAATTTCAGCCAATATTTTTGCATTACTTCCACCATGGCGTCCCCCGCAGGCTCCGCAATCAAGAGCGGTAGCGTAAGCATTGTTTTCCGTAGTGCTGCCATGTCCGCATAAAATAACGATTGGAGCAAAGTTAGAAGTGAGACCTATTGTTGTTAAAGCTCCCTTCGCATAGGCCAACTGATCTTCTATGCTTAAATCTGCAAGAGAGGGAGAGGTTTTTGAAGTTTGCTTGAGGTGATCATTTAATTTTTGCTTTATTTGATTGGCAGTTTTTGGCGCAAGGCTGTGAAAAGTCATCCAGCCGCCGCTCCATATTCCAATTGCTTCGGCGAGAACAAATGGAGTCGTGAATCCGTATTTGAGTGATTGGTAGAATTTTTTCACCACACCAAATCTTTTAACCCCCCCAATTTCTTTTTGTAGTTGCAGGTTGGAGCGTGAAGATTTTTCAACTACCGTGTGTTTTGGTTTTAACAAAACTGGGCAAGAAGAGTATGATTCTTTGGTAATTTCATTTTCTATTCTTGCTGGAATACCAAAAAATCCGGCAAATCCAAAAGTTTCGTAATTTCCTTTTGACTCTAAGGCGCGACGCATTGGTTCGGATCTAACATCAATGCAAAAAACAAATTGCGCGTCGAGAGTTTTTAGATTTTTTTCTGATTTAGACTTTGATGAGATGAGCAGCTTTTGAACCAAATCTTTTTGGTAAATTTTTTCATTTCTCTCAATCGCCAACATTTGTATTGTTGGCTTTTGTTGCGGCGCAATATTTTGATGCCATAACAACAACGAATTCGCTTCAGGCCACATCAAAAGAGTTATCGCCAATCTTACAGCCAGATAATCAATTTGGTGATTATCATTTTTTGCATCATCGCATTTCCACTCACCAAGATATTTCACATAAGAAGCCCAGCCTGATAGGCTCGTAAGCATTAAAGTAAGAAACTTTTCTTGTTCGTTTTTTTCGATATTTAACTCGCTTAAACAATAAGCTATCGCCTCTTTCGCTGAGTTTGGAATCGAGCTTACTTGTTTGATTTTATCGGCAGAATTTTTGTGCAATTTGTCGTCAAATTGAGCAAGCTGCAGCCAAGATTTATAAAACCCTAAATGACGATTTGGCATTTTGATTGTCGCCTGACCTTGGTCAAAAAAAGCCTGACACCATTTGATGGTTTGGCGATTTATCTCTTCGATTTCTTTGGGTAAATTTTCTTGCTCGAAATGAGTTGAGGCTTTTTCTAAAGCTTCTTTGAAAGGCAAATTTTCAAACCCTTGTAGAGGATTGCAGGCAATAAGATTTTCTAGCGGCCAAAACGGAGCCATTTTTGCCCAAGCAGATTTCGAAAAATCTGCACTATTTTGTTTTTCGATTTGAAGCGGATTTTTCATATCTCTCCTATAATTTATATTGATTACGATTAGCTGTAATAGTGCTTGAAACTGGCTGGCTGGCGTTCAGCGCTTTTACATAAAGCCTTGCCATCAGATGTGACATTTTTTTCTTGGGGTTGTGAATAAAAAGTCGCCCTAGCCACAATGAAATGAAGATACAAATCGCCAATAAGTGAAAACCGTTTAGAGCTTGGGGATTATAGAGTTTTGATGGCGATAGCTGAGATTCTATTATGTGAATGCTGCCACCGTATAAAATTCCCCCAATTGATGTTAGAATGATTGCGATTGGTAAATTTATCAGAGGCTTTTCTCGCAAGATGTTTAATGCCAAGTGAGTTGCGGCAATAAAGGCGGCAGTAAATAGCACGTCATTACTATCAAGCGAGAATAGATCTTTGTTGGCGACAAAAGAAAAACTCAAGATTCCAAATATTCCGCAAATTAAAGCTGAGACAAAAGATGTAAAACTTGGCGGATATCTAAGAACCCGTCCTAAGTCTTTGACTTATTAAAAATCCTGAGCCAATCCTTTGTCATCAATAACAAGGGAGGTTCATGAACAAGAAAAAA
>CAIUFU010000231.1 GCA_903898475.1 uncultured Alphaproteobacteria bacterium
GATCACAAAAAAATGTTCCGATGTTTTTTATTTGAACCCTTATTCTCGAAAAAAATTTCACAGCCAATATAGTTTTTACTCTACAAACCCTGGGTTTTATTATCTTAATGAGATTAAAGAATTTAATAACCATCCAGAACGATGGTTGCTGCTACCAATTGCTGCTTTTATGGGCGGTGGATCTGCTGCCGGTATACATCCAAACTTTAACAACTCCATTTCGGGCTGGAATACAAAACTAAACTCTTCGAACTTCGTTTCATTTGAAGCCAAGCCTGATGAAATCGTATATATTGGCGACCTATATTTCACTTTTACAAAACAAAAATATTGGATCCGCGGCAAAATCAACTTAAAAATAGAAGATCGCTATGATGAAGCAGTTGCCTATTTCCGAGCGAAATATCCTGAGTATAAAAATCGTCCAGTAATAAAACGCCTAGCTCAACCGGGCGTCTTATTGGATAATTTTGATGCGGGAATTTTTTGGTAGATAATGCTTACATCCGCAACAATTTAACCTTGGCCAGAAGATAAGGAATGTAAGTTTGAGCACTTTTGTTACTCTGGCAAAAAATGAGTAAAATTTTCTTGCAGATCCATCGTAACATTTTTTACCATTCACTACAGCTCGAACACTTCTTCGATACTAACCTCGCAATGCTATCTCCACCAACTCAACTCTATTTTTTTTAAAAAATTCTATGAAAAAACTCTCTCTAATTTCAGCTGTGTTATGTGCCATTCTATCAACATCTGCAGCAAGTGCAAAAGATGGGTTTTATGCCGGCGCTGACTTGGTGATTTCTAACGCGAAATACAAATATCATGATAAAAAAGGCTGGGAGCATTCTAACCCAGTAGGAAAAGTTGATGGTAATGGAGTCGGAGCCAGCATTGCTGGAGGATACAAAAAATCTTTTGATCAAGTTTTTATCGCTCCGGAAATTTTTTACGACTACCTCAACTCTTCAACCAAAGACTACTACCATACAATCGCTCCATACCAACAAGATTCCCTAGAAATTCGCGCTCGTTACGGTGCCAAAGCCAATCTTGGTTATGATTTTGGTAATAAAATTTCCACTTATCTAACTGCCGGCTTAGCAAACGTTAATTATGTTAACCGTTGGCCATCTAGCGGCGACAGCGAAAGTCAATCTATCTTGACTCCAATTTATGGTTTAGGAGCCTTGTTTCAAATTAATGATAGCTGGGCTGTGAAAGCTGAATTCAACCAACAAAAATTTCACACCAGACACTCGATTGACAGCAGCGTTAACTACACAACCGTTATTAGCAAAGTTACGCTGAACGTTTTAAAAACCGGCTTAGTTTATAGCTTCTAACTAATTCCATCTCAGTTTCCCAAAGCCTGTTCGCAATGATTTGTGGACAGGCTTTTTGATTCTTACAAAAACAAACACCATGAGCGCACAGGATAAAATCATAACCCCAAAATTTAGATCTCGTTACATTCACAATATTTGCTTTTTGGCAACATTTCTTTTCGCCTATTCTTTTTTGGCCACCAACTCTCAAGCTCAATCTGCCCTTGATCAGCAAGACTGGATCGCTCGTAACCAACAAAATATTCTCGAGGAAGAAAAAAGAACTCGTGAGTTCAATACGATTAAAAAAGAGCGAGAGCGCAAAAAAAAGGAGGAAAGCGAAGAGGAAAGTCAAAAACAAAAACTTAAGGTTTCCGGCAAGCCGTCAGAATGTTTTGAGGTTAAAGAAGTTGATCTTGATGGTGCAAATTTAATTTCGTCGCGGGCGCAGAAAAATTTGATCGCGCCATTTTTAGGAAGATGTTTTGAAGCTACAATTTTGTCAGATTTGGTGACGGCAGTGAATGGCTATTATCAAAACAAGGGATACGTCACAGCGCAAGTTTCGGTGCCAAAGCAAAATGTGCAAAGTGGTGTTTTAAAGTTGCAAATCACCGAAGGAAAAATTGAAAAAATCTCACTAGGTAAAGATCGCTTCATTGAAAAAATGCAGGAGCTCACAGCTTTTGGAAATATTGAGGGTGGCGATTTAAATGTTCACGACATCAATCAAGGTCTCTACCAAATCAATCGCCTCTCCTCCAACGCGGCGGTAATGAAAATTTCTCCTGGAAGCGCGGATGGTGAAAGCTTAGTCACCATCGACAACAACAAAAAATTTCCGGCACGCGTCACGGTTGGCGAGGATAATTTGGGAAATGAATTTACCGGAGTTAGAAGAAATAGTTTTTCCGGAAGCTTCGACAATCTGCTTTTTCTCAACGACAACATCAATCTCAACTACACCACAAACCTTAAAGACAGCGCTGCACTTAAAGATATCAAATCATTTTCCGGCGGCATTTCTATTCCTCTCAGCTACAACACAATTTCTTTCGACTACTACAAAAGTGAATTTCTTGGCACTATCGCTGGGCAAAATGGCAATATCAAATCCGCCGGCTTTTCTAGTCAGAAAAAAGTTACCATCGATCGAGTTTTGGCGAGCAGAACAAATTTTAGACTCTCTGCAAATTCCTCTGTGGCACAAAAAGACACTGAAAGCCGTCAAAGCAGCTCCAAAACAGATGTGTCGCAAAGGCGCTTGGTTGTTGGTAATTTAGGTCTCGCACTTTCTTACTATTTAAGCGACAGCAGCAGCATTTATTTAAAACCTTCTTACTCACGCGGCTTGAAGATTCTTAACGCCAAGCAGGATTTAAAGAACGTTTCCGCCTCAACTCCCAAAGCACAGTTTGAGGTTTTTAAACTTTATGCTTCGGCTTCAAAGCGCCTGACGATTCCAAAATTGAATGCACCAGTCACCTTCACGACCGAGATGGATAGCCAGTTTGGCAAAAGCAACTTATTCGGCTCAGAGCAATTTTCAGTTGGCGGATATTATTCAGTGCGCGGATTTCGTGAAGATTACATCACGGGTGACAGCGGCTACAATTTTAGAAATAAATTTAATGTGAACTTGGGTTCGATTTTGGCACCGCTTTTTGCCAAAAAATCTGGAGAAAAACCAACTGAAAATTTTCTAACCAAAAACCTCAGTTATCTAAATAAATTCAATTTAGAACCTTTCTACGACTACGGTCACGCCAGACTAAAATACAACGGCGACTCAGGAAGAATGGCCGGCGCCGGAGTTAAAACTATTTTTAACAGCAAATATTTTAGCGCCTCCCTAACCTACTCTCAGGCGCTGCAGAAATCGAAGCTCATCACTTCGCCAATCAAAGAAAATAAGCTGATTTATTTTGAAGTGAGTGCGAGCTGCTGCTGATAAAATTACTACCCTAACCTACTCATAATTTCTAAAAACTCTCTGTATTTGCCATTCTTCATATGTCCGTGGCCATCTTCTTCTGCATGACATTTTAAGCAAAGCACTTCCAGATTTTCTTCATCATCTTCATTTTTTAAACTGTTGATGTGATGAGCGTGCAGATATTGCTTCAAGCCCTTATCCCCAAGATAAATACCGCAACTCTGGCATTTCCAACCTAGCTTTTCTTTTAGCTCTCTACTCGTCTTACTAAAACTTTCTGAATATGTGTTTAGTGGAGCTGTAAGATTTGAGTGTCTTGGTTTATCAAAAATTAATTGCCTTGGGTATTTTTCAAAAAAATCAAGAACAAC
>CAIUFU010000232.1 GCA_903898475.1 uncultured Alphaproteobacteria bacterium
CTCCACCTCTCTCGCAATGATTGAATTGGCGTTTGTGAGGTTGTTGCTTGTTCGGTAAGAAAGACTTAGGACGGGTTCTTAGAATTGATAAAGATAACTAGCCACTGCCCCAATCATAGAGCCTTTATAGCCATCTTCATTCATGTTAGATCTAGTAAAATCTAGCGTCATATTATTGGTAAATTTGTAACCAACTGAAAGTTGGATTTGGTCAGATTTTTTAATGCCTTCGGTTGCCTTGTGGCTTTTAATGTGACGCGTTAGGTAAGAAACGCTGCCACTCCAGCTGCTATATTTTGCGATGACGGCAGCAGTGGTGTAAGTGGCGTTACGACCTTGTTCACCGGTGAAGCTGTCAATTTTTACAAACTCAAAAAATGGGATGACTGAAGTATCGCCCATTTTGTGCAAATATTCTGAGCCAAATACGTAGCCTTTTTCACGCTGTCTGCCTGCTAAACGATCAACGCTCAAGCTTCTGAAGCCAAGGTTGTAGGTTAAATCTTCAACACCGAAAAAATCTTTTCCATCAAGCGAAACTGAGTAAGAAGCTAGTGAATTGGTGCTTCCGGCTGTGCCATCTTTTTTGCTGGCAGTTGCGCGTTTGTTTAAAGCACTGCTGCTGAGGCCCGTAGTGTCGTTGAAAAATGAGTTAACGGTGATTTTGCTATTTTCTAAAAGTGCCGTCAAAGCAACGCCGATCTTTTCTCTCAGGTTGTAATCTTCGGTAAATTGCGCGGTAAATACACCGATTCTTTTCGCCTTATTGTGCGCCGTACCGAAAGTTGGATCGAACTTACCGGCAACGAATTTCATGTCTTCATTTTGGAACTGCAATTTTAACTCTTCGACCAGCAAACCATTATCCACGTTAACACCGCGATCTTGCGACAAAAAGCTTCTGTATCTTTCAGGATTTGTCGGATTTCTAGTGGTTAAAACATCGTTTGGCTGAAGTCTCCAGTCAGTTCTCACCGACCAGTTTTTATCAATATTCAAACCGAAATTAGACTCAATGTAAGCAAAGGCATTATTTGGTGAAACGCCGGTTTTTTGCGTCGATAAAACGCGATCGGCTTGTAATTGAAACAAGACGCTTCCTTTAATATTTGGATATTGCGTAGCTTCTTGAGCGTGCAGCGCTGTAGAGAAAAGCAAAAAAGACGCAGCAAATTTTGGTAAGAATTTTTTCATAATTTGGTTTGGATAGAGCTATTTGGGAAGGGTGACGGTTACTGAAGTGCCAACATCAAGTTCACTTTCAATTGAAAATTCACCGCCGTGCAATTCGATAAAATGTTTTGTGAGATAAATGCCAATTCCAGTACCTGCAACATCTAATGTATTTCCGGCGCGGAAAAACTTTTGCCCGATGCTAGATAAATCTTCTTTAGGAATTCCGATACCTTGGTCAATCACCCGCAGCGCCACCTTGTTGGCGTTGGATTTAGCCAGAATTTTCACTGTAGTTCCGTTACGCGAATATTTAATCGCGTTAGAAATAATATTGATAATTGAGTGATCTAAAAGTTTGGAATCGCCATTAAACTCAACCGGCAATTCGTCAATTCTGGTGATGATTTTGATTTGTTTGTTGGTCGCTAAATTCGAGTTTTTTTCGATTATTTCTAAAATGAATTCTTTGAGATCAAAAACCTGTTTTTCGAGTTTAATTTTGCCTTCACCACTTTCCATTTTAGCCAAATTCAACGTGCTGTGAATCAAGCCATTCATTCTTTGAATACCGCTTTTGATGCGATCCAAAGCCTTGTCCAAAGACTCATCAACGATGTTGTGACTTTTGATTTTGCGCACCATTAATTCTCTGGTGCTGTCAATAATTTGCAGCGGCGTTTTGAATTCGTGCGACACTAACGCCACAAACTCATTTTGCATTTGGCGCATGTCTTGCTCGTGTTTTAGCGCCTCTTTTAACTGAGCGGTTTTTTCGATGAGAGCGTGGTTGGCAATCATTACGCGCTCAATTGATTTAGAGCGATCAAGGGCAATAGAAAATTGGTCGGCGATCATTTCGATCAATTCAATTTCATCAGACAGCCAGCTTCTTTTGCTTGATTGGTGGATGTAAATACCGCCATTTATTTTTTCGTTGAAAGTTGTGGTAACCGCAATTTGCGAGACGATCGAAAAATTTTGGCAAATCTCGCGAATCGCCGAAAAATTTTGATCAATTAAAACATCTTCAACCACCATCAATGAACTTTTCTTGTCAGAAGTTCCGAATTTTTTAAAAAACTGATTCTGAAAATTAATGTAGTCCGACATGGTTCTAAGTGCTTTAGGGTCGGTTCTATCGGCAAGAATTTTGGCAGTGTAGTTGTTGCAATATTCGGCAACGAAACTGTTTTTGCCTTCGTCATAATCATGCAGCACGCATCTATCAACTTTGAGATGGTCGCATAAAATTTGCGAAATTTCTTCGGCGATTTCTTGAATTGGCAAATCAGAAATAATCAAAGCTCCAATTTGGCGCAGCAGTTTTTCACTGCGCAGCGTTCTTTCCAAATTTTTTAACAAATTGTGATTGGCCATTTTGGCCTCTTTCTTGAACTCGTCGGTTTCGTCTTGCTGCGTATCGATTTTTTTAAATGTTAATGTCGCGTGGTGATTTTCTTCTCCCTCAACGATTGAAATGGGATTGAAGTCAATTTTGAGGCGGACTTTGCTGAAATCAGACTGGTAATCAGAAGTTGAGATAATCACCGAACAAGGATAAAAATCTTTCACCGCCTTGATTAATCTAACATATTCTAATTGGTCTTCTGAGGAATAATCTAAATCAAGATCGGCGAACAAGAAATCGTAATTTTTACCGATCAAATTATGTGGGGTGATATTGAAGATTTCGAAGAATTTTTGATTAGCAAAAACGATCGAAAAATAGTTGGGGTTGTGCTTCTTGGTTTCGCAAAGAATCGCCGCGTCGGCGTTGGCTTCAACCAACTGTTTAAGATTGGCGATTGGATCAATAATTTCGTCACTTTCTTCAGTAAAATTATCTGGGGCTAAAGCTTGTTTTGACATTGATTTACTTAGTTTAAAATTGCGTTAAGTCGAATTTTGGGCTAAGCAAATAGAAATCAATATTTTTGTAAAATACGTCCCAAAATTTGGCGATTTCACTAATCCTCTTCTCTTCCTCCTCCTCTTCCTCTTCCTACAGTAGAATCAAGTAATTTTACGGGTTTAGGAGCATGAATGTTCACCCTTGGAGATCTCATCGCTCTACCACTTCTTGGACCATCGGGAGCAACAGCTCGTAACGTAGTAGTTGATTTTGGAATCTCCGCCGCCTCAGAACTTTCTATCTTGCCATCTTCCAGCTTAAATCCGTTGGGTAACTTAATGGCGCCCTCAAATCTACATTCATTAAATTTGATTGTTCCAAAAATCTTCGGATCAATACGGCTAAAATCAATTGAGTGAAATTTACAATGTCTGAATTTGGCTTCATAAAGCACCGCATCATTAAAAATACCTGATTTTTCTTCTGCTGTTTTAGGCTCCTCCTGAAATGTTAATTTTCTGAACTCTATATAATAATATCTTTGATCCGTAGTCTCGCCTCCTGGATAAAAATTACGAAGGGATAAAACACTTGGAGTAATAGGAGCAACAATTTGAGTCACTTCATCAGAATACTTAAAACCATCAATAACATGTTTACGCTGACGCTCAGATTCATGTTGTTCACTGCGCTCCCTTTTCAATTCTTCAGGACTTAGATTAAGAACTCTTATCTGTTCATCAAGCGCCTGCTCCGCAAGTTCCATATTAACTTTAGCAGGCCCTTTTTTTCCACGCGATTCAGGAGCTTCAAGCTCTTTTGATTTCGTAGCTGTTAGTTCCACAACCCGTTGCTGCAACTCTACATTTTCCCTAATCTGATGTTGTAGATTTTCCTGGTGTGCGGAAAATTCTTTTCTCATTTTAACCAGATCGTTTTCCAGATCTCTTACCTGCTCCATATAAGGCTCCGGCTGGTGCTACTGCAATTCTTCTATCATATTTTCCAAAATTTGTATCTGTATATCATGCTGCTGTTGCATATCTGATAAACGACTCTCTAACTCTTCGCACTCACGATTCATCTGCTCTTTTACCTGATCGTACTCCTGTTCGCTTTCTTGAATCTGGATCGCAAGCTGATCCCTTGCAGACTTAACATTATTGAGCTCAGACTTCGTATCTTCTAACGCTGCCAAAGCGATGCTCTTTTTCTCCTCTAATTTTTCTAATTCAGCTCTCAGATCTCTTGTCTGACGATCAAACCCTTCCTTTTGTTTATCTATCTCTCCTGTTAAAAATAGGTTTCTACTTAGCAAAGAGTCCTGTTCAGATTGATTAACAGCATCCAATGATACTTTTTCTTCCAAATTAGCCTTGGCATCATTTGCTATTCGTTCAAAGAGAATCTTCTCTTCCTCTAACTTTCTTAGATTCATCTCTTGCTGCAACGCTGCTTCTTTCAACTGTGCAATCTCAATCTCTTTCTCCCCCATCTGTCTTTTGAGAAGATTCTCTAAGTCAATTAGACGTTCTTTCTGGAGAAGATTTTCTCTCAAAACCTCATTTTCTATCGTCATCTCGTCAATACGCCGCTGCGTTACTACATCTTTTTCCGATTGTACTTCTGTCAAATCTTTAATTTGACTTTCAAGATCACGCTGAAAAGTTTCGATCAACTGCCGCTTTTCTAAATCCCTTTTTAAATCTAGCTCTTGTCGCGCACGCTCTTGTTCTGAGACGGCGGCCATAAAGGATTTCTCAAGAGATTCGCTCAACTCGCGCAACTTTGCTGAGTATAATTCAGAGGTTCCTTGCGCTACCTCGCTACTTTCCAACTCTAGTTGCTTTTGTTTTATTGTCTCAAGAAGGGCCGCAGTTAAAGCCGTTCTTTTTTCAATATCTTCTTCAGCCGAGGCGCGTTGTTTGATATACTCCATTTCTTGCTCTATACTCTCAATGCCTCGCGTAATTGATGCTATTTTTTGAGATTTTGCAGACACCTCTTGTTCAAGAATTTCTAATTGACTTCGTGATGAATCAATTTGCTTCTGCAAGTCGTCAATTTGTGTTTCTGCCTCTGTGAGAGTACTTCTTAGTCTAGCCCCTTCTTGGCGAGCATTCTCCAAAGCTTGATTTTTCTCAGAAAGACTTTGCTCCAAAATCGATAACTGCTCACCTAATTCTGCACTTTTTTGCTGCACCTCAAGCGCTGCTTTGACGACTGCATCCTTTTGCGATGTTTTTTGGACATGATCTTCCCGAGCTTTCTCAATTTGCTTTTCCAAGGCCCCTTTTTCTGTCGCTAATGCTTCTTGCTTCTTTATTACAGTCGATAATTCATCCCTAATCTCTTGTTGGGCTAAGAGCTTTTCTTGCGCTTTTTCTTTTAATCGCTCTAGAAGCGAAGTCTCAGTGCTTATACTTAACTCAAGCTCGCTAATTTCATTACTTAATCTAATAACCAACTGCTCATAGCCTTGATTTGTCTTGCCATCGGAAACGAGAATTTGTTCTATTCCAGAAATTCTGCTTTCCAAAGCTAAGATCTGTTGCTGTGCTTGGGCTATTGCCGAGTTAAGTTCTTTTTTTTCAGTTTCTAATTCTGCAACCCTATCTCCCTTTTCCTTCTTATTTTGAGTCAATTGCCCAACTTCCTCTCGAGCAGCTGAAAGCTTTTCCTGAAGTTCCAATTGTTGCGGCTCTAACTTACCCAAAGTATCTGTTAAAGCACCCAAACGATCTTTTGCTTCCTGATCCAAAATCTTCAAACTCTTATTCTGGCTCTCTAGAAGTTTTTTTTGTTCTAAAAAAGAACCAATCTTCGCGTCACATTCTATTTTCTGAGAATATAATTCTTGAATTTGATCATTACTGCTTTTGATAGACTGGGTTATAGCTCGAATTTGCTCGGCCTTTTTATCTGACTCAGCGATAACACCATCCAGTTCTAATTGCTCTTCATCACCTTCTATTTTTAAAGCCTCCAAGTCACTTACCATCCGAGCCATAAGTTCTTCAGAATGCACGAGCTTCTTCTCTCTTTCACTACTTTGATCATAAAGTGATTGAAGCTCCTTTCTTATTCCTGCAAGTAGATTATCTCTTCCTTTTATTACATTAATCACTCTCTGAAGCTTTCTC
>CAIUFU010000233.1 GCA_903898475.1 uncultured Alphaproteobacteria bacterium
ATTTTGTCAAAAAAGCGCTAAAAATATGCCAAAATCTGAGGCCAAATTAATTAACTAACAGCGTCTACTCTTTTTGTAAAATTTCTTTTGCTAGCTTGATGTAAGCCTGCGATCCCAAACATTTTGAATCGTAAACTATTCCCGGAAGTCCGTGAGATGGCGCTTCAGATAATCTAACATTTCTTGGAATTCCATGTTTGAAAACTTTGTCTTTTAAAAAGTCGCGAACGTCAATTTCAACTTGCTCAGTTAATTTATTTCTGCGGTCGCGCATGGTTAAAATAATGCCGCCGATGGTTAGTTCGTGATTTAGATTTTCTTTTACCAAATCCAAAGTGGTCAAAAGGTGGCTTAATCCTTCGAGTGAAAAGAACTCACATTGCATTGGAATTAAAATTGAATCTGAAGCGGTCAAAGCGTTAATCGTTAACATTCCCAAAGATGGCGGGCAATCGATAAAAATATAATCGTAATCATGTATTACTTCTTTAAGAGCGCGACGTAGTAAAAATTCTCTCTTATTGACGCTGACTAACTCAACTTCGCAGGCTGATAAATCAACAGTTGAGGTAATGATGCTGAGATTTTTAATGCGAGTTGGAACGGTTGAATCTTTGATGTGGCATTCGCCAATGAGAATTTCGTAAATGGTTTTTTGTCTTTGTGCTTGAGCAATGCCAAAACCAGTGCTGGCATTTCCTTGCGGATCCATATCAACGAACAAAACTTTCTTTTTCATCGCTGCAAAAGCAGTGGCGAGATTGACAGCTGTAGTAGTTTTGCCGACGCCACCTTTTTGGTTTACAACAGAAAAAACCTTGGCGCGTTTTTGATGGTGAGTCATGTTTTTGAAGTTTTTTGGAGAAAAAATTAAGAGAAGTGCAACTTAAAAATGGAATGTTTGCTGTCAAACAAATTGTTTCACGTGGAAACATTTTTATCGTGAAACAATTCCTATGTCACCCTGAGCTTGTCGAAGGGTGATTCTGGGCACGGTCTTGAATCACCCTTCGACAGGCTCAGGGTGACATCGAGGTGGAATGGTGAGTTTGGTAACTATCGCTTAGATCTAAAAAAATCCTGCATCAACTTCTTCGACTCTTCCTCAGAAATTCCTGAATAAACTTCTGGTTTGTGGTGACAAGATGAGCTGGCAAAAATTCTCGCACCATTTTCGACCGCGCCAAATTTTTTATCAGAGGCAGCGTAGTAAATTCTTCGAATTCGGGCTAAAGAAATGGCCGCAGCGCACATGGCACAAGGCTCCAGCGTCACATAAAGGTCGCAATTATCGAGTCTGGAGCTGCCTTTAATTTCTGCCGCTTTGCGTAGGGTTAAAATTTCGGCGTGGGCAGTTGGATCTTTTTTAGTCAAATTGCAATTGTGAGCGCTAGAAATGATTTTTCCGTCTTCAACGATCACGGCACCCACCGGAACTTCGTCTTTTTCAAAAGCGAGCCTTGCTTGAGCCAAAGCGGCTTCCATAAAATTATTTTTCATAACCTCTCAGCTTTTTTGAAAATCTTAAAAAAGTTTTCGGTAGTTTGTCGGGCAACTTCTTCGGCGCTCAAACCTTTTAACTCAGCAATAAATTCTACGACATGTTTAGTAAAAGCTGGTTGATTGGTTTTTCCGCGATGCGGCATTGGTGCCAAATAAGGTGAGTCGGTTTCTACCAGCAAAGATTCAAGCGGCAAAAATTTTACGATTTCTTGCAGTTCCAAAGCATTTTTAAAAGTGACGATACCGGCAATTGAAATATACATGCCCAAATCCAAAGCTTTTTTAGACAATTCTTTTGAGCTAGAAAAACAGTGCAAAAGTGCAGGAAAATTTTTGTTTTGTTGTTCACTTTGCAAAATTTCCATCATGTCCAAATCAGCATTTCGGCTGTGAATTATTAAAGGCAAATCAGTTTCTTGTGAGGCTTTGATATGTTCTAAAAAACTGATTTTTTGCAAATCGATTACCGAAGTGTCGTGATAATAATCGAGTCCGGTTTCACCAATTCCGATAATTTTTTTGTGAGCGTTGCAAAGTTCTATAATTTCAGCAACACTGATTTTTGGCTGTTCGGTAACATTGCAGGGGTGAATTCCAACTGATGCGTAAACAAAATCGTAAAGTTTGGTGTAGTGCAAAATTTTGTCGATTTCGGTGACGCGAGTGCAAATTGTTTGCAGAATTTTGACGTTATTTTGCAGGCAGTTTTCGATTACTTCTGTGAGGTTTAGCCCTTGTTTTTCAACGAGATCGAGATGGCAGTGAGTGTCAACAATGTAGCTATTCATCTTTGTTTTTATTTCGGATTGCGGTTGACGAAATGTCTAAATTTTTGGTGTAAAAAACTTTATATTTTGAAGGCAAAATAAATTTCCAAGCTTTGGTTTTTTTGATTTTTCGCAGAGTTTTTTCGCGGGAGAAAATCATCAAAGGAATTTGCAAAACCAGCTTTTTAAAGCCTTCCCATAAATGAAATTTCTCTAAATTATCGGCGCCCATGAGCCAGAAAAATTCGATATTTTTGTGGCGAGCTTGCAGTTTTTTTACCAAAATTTCGGTGTAAATTTCGTCAAATTTTTTGACGTAAATTTTTGGATTTAGTGCCGTCAAATCTTCGCATTTTTTGACGCGATTTTCGTAAGATTCGTAAATCGATTTATCTTTGAGCGGGTTATGTGCGGTTGGAATCCACCAAACTTGTTTTAGCCCCAGTTTTTTTATGGCGAGGTTACTGATATGTAAATGTCCTTGATGCGGTGGATTAAAGCTGCCGCCGAGCAATCCTACTTTCATTATCCTAAAATAATTGCGATTAGAATCAAAATTCCGACCCAAATATTTGCCTTAAAAACTTTCAAACAATTTTGTGAATCAGAAAAATCGCAGCTTTTAATTTTGTGATTTAACAGCAGGTCGGCGACTAAAATTGCTAAGAAAAATCCTGATTCAAAATGTTCTCTCCAGCCAACGCAGGTCAGGGTAAGAAATAAAGCAAAATTTAATCCGGTTAAAATTTTTCTGGGATTTTCTCTAAATTTGATCGCGGTGGATTTTACGCCAATTTTCAAATCGTCTGAAATATCTTGATAGGCGTAAATCGTGTCGTAAATCACCGTCCAAATGATGCAGGCAAAATATAAAAGCACGGTGCTTGGCGCAATGTTTTCAAGCAGCGCCAGACTTGCGATTAAAATTCCAAAATTAAAAGTAAGGCCCAAGAAAACCTGCGGATAATGGGTGATGCGCTTCATTAATGGATAAGTTGCAACTAAGGCCAGCGCCGCAAATCCACCGAAAATTGTTTGTTTGTTAAATTGCAGCAAAATTAGCAGGCCAAGGGCGAGTAAAATTACTAGTGCCACAAAAGCGCCGCGACGTGAGATTTTTTTTGATGCAAGTGGGCGATGTTTAGTGCGCTCAACTTTGGCATCAAATTTTTGATCGATTAAATCATTGATCACACATCCCGCAGAGCGCATCACCACCGATCCAATAAAAAACAAAAGAATAATTCCGGCAATTGCCAGCGCATCAAAATTGGGTAATTTCTTTAGTGCGAAAAAAATTCCAAATAGGCAGGGCAAAAATAACAGCCAGATTCCTGTAGGTTGGTTGAGGCGAGTTAGTCTGATGTAATTTAAAAGAGGCATCTGAAGTAGGTTTTTTAATTTGATTTTTTGATCTTTGTTTTTAGCGTCCGCCGCTCCAAGTTTTTTTACGCGACATGAGTCGCGCCCCGCTTTGCAGGGAACCCCTTATATCAAAGCAAAATTTGATTCTGACGCTTTGATATACCAAAACAAATCTCACAAATATCAATAAAATCATGCATAAATTACTAATCGCCAATCGCGGCGAAATCGCTTGCCGCATTATTAAATCTTGTCGCAAATTAGGTATCAAAACTGTTGCTGTTTATTCTGATGCAGACACCAACTCACTATTTGTGCAAATGGCTGACGAGGCCGTAAATATTGGTCATTCGCCATCTTCGCAAAGCTATCTCAACGTTGATAAAATTTTGGCTGCGGTGAAAAAAACTGGCGCGACTATGGTGCATCCAGGTTACGGATTTTTGTCGGAAAATCGTAATTTTGCTAATCAGTTAGAAAAAGCTGGCGTGATTTTTGTTGGACCTTCGGTTTATTCGATCGAAATGATGGGCGACAAAATCGAATCGAAAAAATTAGCGATTGAAGCTGGAGTTAGCACGGTTCCGGGACATATGGGAATTGTGAAAGATGGTGTTGAAGCAGCTGACATTGCTGAAAAAATCGGCTTTCCGGTGATGGTTAAAGCATCAGCTGGGGGAGGCGGAAAAGGCATGAGAATCGTTTGGAAAAAAGAAGATGTTGCTGAAGCCTTTCTTTCTGCCTCAAACGAAGCGCGCAACAGCTTTTCAGATGATCGCATTTTTATCGAAAAATTTATCGAAAATCCACGTCACATCGAAATTCAAGTTATCGCCGACAAGCAAGGAAACACTGTGTGTTTGGGGGAAAGAGAATGTTCGATTCAGCGTAACAACCAAAAAGTAATTGAAGAAGCGCCAAGCCCTTTCATGGATGAAGCGACTCGTCAAAAAATGTACGAACAATCAAAAGCTTTAGCGCGCAAAGTGGGCTATTTCTCAGCGGGCACCATCGAGTACATCATGGATAAAAATAAGAATTTTTACTTCCTTGAGATGAACACGCGTTTGCAAGTTGAGCACCCTGTAACTGAGTTAATCACCGGTTTAGATATTGTTGAATTGATGATTAAAATCGCTCAAGGCGAAAAATTACCATTCGTTCAAGAAGACGTAAAACTCAACGGCTGGGCCATGGAATCTCGTATTTACGCTGAAGATCCAGCACGTGGATTTTTGCCTTCATCTGGGCGCATCAATCTTTACATCGAACCAGAAGCAAGCGCCAATGTTCGCGTTGATACTGGCGTTTACGAAGGTGGTGAAGTTAGCATGTTTTATGATGCGATGATCGCAAAACTTTGCTCTTACGGCAAAGACAGAAACGAAGCGATTGAACATATGCGCGGCGCTTTAGGAAGCTTCGCAATTGGTGGTGTTTCACACAATATCAGCTTCCTTGAAACCATCATGAAAAGTGAGCGTTTCGCAAGCGGCAATCTTACCACTTCTTTCATCAAAGAAGAATTCCCAGAAGGCTTTTCAGGCAGTGAATTAGACTCGCGCGCTGAAGAAGTTTTTATCGCAAGTGCCTTGCATATTTTCTTAAAAAACTACGAAAGAAACGGCCACATGACTGGTCAATTGCGTAATCGTGAGAAGCAGATTTCTGATCGTTGGGTGGTGATGATTGACAACAAGTCTTACTTGGTGGATTTGATTGAAAGAGCGCCAGATTTTTTAAAGTTAGAATGCGATAATAAAGAAATCGAAATTACCACGTCGTGGAACAATGGCGAAAAACTTTTCCGTGCTAAAATTAACGGTTTGGATGTTGGCGTAAAAATTCGCGAAAATAACAATACCGGAAATTACC
>CAIUFU010000234.1 GCA_903898475.1 uncultured Alphaproteobacteria bacterium
GGACGAACTGATGCACAAAAGATTCACGAATCGTCTCTCATTATCAGGATATGAGATCCAGGCGACCGTCGGACAGCCGCCTGAGTCACTTTGAACTGCTGAACTCCATTGGAATTCACTGACAGCCTTGGACATTGCTCTTGCTTACCAACAAAAAACCTCTACTTAATCGCCGCACTATTTTTCTTCTCCCGAGTTTAATTTTTCTCCAAAAAAACAATGTTACTGGACCCAATCCTTCTAGCCCGCATCCAATTCGCCTTTACCATTAGTTTTCACATTATTTTTCCTGCTTTCACCATCGGACTCGCCGGATACTTGGCTTGCGTTGAAGCGCTTTACCTCAAAACCAAAGACAAAACCTACAAAGAAATTTACAAATTTTGGGTAAAAATTTTCGGCATTATTTTTGGGATGGGTGTGGTTTCTGGCATTGTTTTGTCTTACGAAATCGGCACCAACTGGGCCGGATTTTCCGTGCAAACCGGAAATGTTTTAGGGCCACTACTTGGTTTTGAAGTGCTTACCGCCTTCTTCCTCGAGGCTTCGTTTTTAGGAATAATGCTTTTTGGTTGGAATAAAGTTTCGCCAAAAATGCACTTCGCCGCAACCATCATTGTTGCAATTGGCACGTTAATTTCAGCATTTTGGATTATTGCTGCAAATAGTTGGATGCACACGCCGACCTATTTCATGCGTGTAAATACAATGTTCTACCCGACTGATTGGTTTCACGTTATTTTTAATCCGTCTTTTCCCTACCGCTTTGCTCACATGGTGGTGGCAACTTATTTGACCTGCGCCTTTGTAGTTTGCGGCGTTTCGGCTTGGTTGCTTTCCAAGAAAAAATCAACGCCACAAGCACGCGTGATGTTTAAAATGGCGCTGACTTTTATTGTGATTTTTGTGCCGCTGCAAATTTTCATCGGCGATTTGCACGGTCTTAACACGCTAAAATATCAGCCAGCAAAAGTTGCGGCAATGGAAGGAATTTGGGAAACTGAAAAAGGCGCGCCGCTTACGCTATTCGGTCTTCCTGACGAAGAATCAGAAAGCACAAAATACGCCATTAAAATTCCAAAACTGGCGAGTTTGATTTTAACACATCACGAAGATGGTGAAATTCGCGGCTTAAAATCTTTTCCTAAAGATGAACGCCCGCCAGTTTTTCCAGTGTTCTTATTTTTCCGCATCATGGTGGTAATTGGTGTAGCGATGCTAGCGACAGGCATTGCGGCGATTTATCTAAATTATCGCAAAAAACTTTTTACCACAAAATGGTTTCAAACTTGGTGTATGTTAATGACGCCAAGTGGGTTTATCGCTTTGCTTTCGGGTTGGTTCGTTACTGAAATCGGTCGTCAACCTTACGTGGTTTACGGATTTTTAAAAACGAAAGACGCGGCGTCAGTGTTGTCGTCAGAGCAGGTGCTGTTTTCACTGATTAGTTTTGTCGTGGTCTATTTGATTATTTTCGGCGCGGCAACTTATTACATTTTGCGGTTGCTTTCGAAAGGGCCGGAGAAAATCTAAAATAAAAAAACCACAATGACTCAAATGCTTGATTTCTCGAACTTCCTCAACCTCCCACTAATTTTCGGTGGCGTTCTAGCCTTGGCAATTTTCCTCTACGTCTTGCTCGACGGATTTGATTTGGGTGTGGGAATTCTTTTTCCTTTCGCGCCGTCGGATGAATGTCGCAGCAAAATGATGAACTCTGTTGCGCCTTTTTGGGATGGTAACGAAACATGGCTGGTTTTAGGTGGAGGAGGGCTTCTCGCCGCATTCCCTTTTGCTTATTCAATCATCATGCCAACTTTTTACATCCCGATCATCTTGATGCTTTTGGGATTAATTTTTCGCGGTGTTGCTTTCGAATTTCGTTTCAAAACCACTTCAAGAAACGAGCAAAAAATTTGGGATTATTCTTTCCATTTCGGCTCACTAATCGCGGCATTTTTTCAAGGTGTGATGCTGGGATCTTTCATCCAAGGCGTTGACGCGGGCAACAGATGGAACTGGCTCAACGCCTTTTCACTAATGACGGGAATTGCCATGATCTTTGGCTACGCGCTAATTGGCAGCACTTGGCTAATCATGAAAACCCACGACAAAACGCAAGATTGGGCGCGTCATGTTGCTTATTACGTTTTGACTTTCGTGGCGTTTTTCATCGCGCTGGTCAGTTTGTGGACGCCGTTTTTAAACGAGCAAATTTCGGACAGATGGTTTGCCGTGCCAAATATTTATTACCTTTCGGTGATTCCGATTTTAACTCTTGTCACCTTAATTTGCTTAATTCGAAGCCTGCTTGCCAAAAAAGAAGTGCAGCCATTTTGTCTGACAATTTTTCTCTTTGTGCTTTGCTATGCAGGGCTTGCGATTACTCTATTTCCTTACGCAATTCCGTACCAAGTGACTTTCGAAAATGCTGCCGCGTCGCCCCAATCATTATCATTTTTATTCGTTGGTGTTGCAATTATTCTGCCGGTAATCTTGTGCTACACGGCTTTTTCTTACTGGGTTTTTCGAGGAAAGGCGTCGCATGAAAAAATGTACTAAGTAAATACAATTAAAATGATCCTTCTCTCTTTTCTCGGAATGTCTTTGGCTTGGAGCTTCAGCTGGTTTGCCATGAAGCTACAAGTTGATTCTCTGGTGCCGCCTGAGCTTTCGGTTTTTTACCGCTTTGCCGTCACTTCGGTTTTGATGTTCGCCCTATGTTTTTTTACCAAGCAAAGAATGCTGCTGCGTTTTGGTGAGCTAAAATTTTTTCTTTTCATCGGATTAACAAGTTTTTGTCTTAATTTTATCATTGGCTATTTCGCCGTGCATTACATTCCAAGCGGTGTCATTGCTACGGTTTTCAGCCTTTCAATTATTACATCTGAAGTGATTGCCAGCTTTGTTGATCGCAGAGAAATCGAAAAAAAAGTAATTGTCGGCAGCATCATTGGCGTGATCGGCTTAGCATTTTTCATTTTGCCAACAATTCACTTTGGCGAAAACGCCATCAAAACATTGATCGGACTCGTAATGTCGCTAATCATGATGACAATTTATTCGGCGGGGTCGGTTGCGGTTGGCAAAAATCGTCAGATTAATTCAACGCCACTTTACACCTCAATTGCCTACGGTGCAGCTTTTGGCAGCGTGTATTTACTGCTGTTTAATTTGGCGCGCGGCAATGAATTTGTTTTTGATTATTCAGCGAAATATTTGGGGTCGTTTTTTTATTTAGTCATCGTGGCGTCAGTGATGGCATTCATCTGTCTCTTTTACATGATTCAAAAAGTTGGCAGCACGCGAGCAAATTACACGGCATTGGTTTATCCCGTAATCGCGCTAATTACTTCGTCTTACTTGGAAGGGTTCAGCTTTAACGCCTTTAGTGTTGCGGGTCTGACTTTGATTTTAACCGCAATCGCGATTGAGTTTATTCCGAAGAAAAAATCGAGGTAAATACGGGTTTTAGAGTTGGGGAAGAGTTATCTTCCTCCCCTTCCTCCTCC
>CAIUFU010000235.1 GCA_903898475.1 uncultured Alphaproteobacteria bacterium
GGCGATTTCATTGTTGCTCGGAGATAAATCATTGCTGCAAGAGGCCCTAGAAAAAGAAGCTGAACTAATAAGCTTAAGAAGCACGCGCGATAATTACAAAGCGCCGGAATTGCTGCCTGTGTTCGAAGAAGAGGAAGAAGAAATAGTCTCAATTACGCCACAACTTTCGGAAGAGGATTTGGGTTTTGAAATTGAAGGATCGCCAGCATCTTTAGAATATTCAAAGGTAGAATCCCCTACTCCTGTCAAAAGAAAAGTTGCTCGTCCGCCATCGCATCAGCCTGAACAAAGCTTAAAATTTTTAAATGACAAAATAGTTGCGGCGGAAAGAGATTTGGAAATCATTAGGGGAGATGCCGCAGCAGAGGTGAAGGTGGTTGCGGAAGAATATAAATCCGATTTCCAACCACTAGTTCAGAGTTTAAACGTTGCGCAATGGACAATTCTTAACGCACAAAAATCAAAAAGTGCGGACGCTTTAGCTCAAGAGCTAAAAACTCAATTGCCTTTCTTCGATCTTAATCTTGGCGAGGAATGTGTTGCCCTTAGAGAAAAATTCATGAAGGGATTTGTCGAAAAAGAAGCTAAATTTTTTGAAGGTCAGCGTAATATTCCAAGCAGCTCCATTGAGGCTTTAGTGCGCAATGCGGCGCAAGAAGCGGCGATAAAAAAATATTTAAAACGAGAAGTAAAAGCTCTACGCGAACAGGCGAAAGTGCTAAAAGATATGGGTGGTAAGAGATCTTGGTCGGAAATTTTGAAAGCAATGCCGCATGGTGATACAGCCTGCGGTGTGTTATTTAGCAATATTAGCAAGAAAGAAGAAGCTGATAGAATCATTGATACGGCTTTTGACCCGCGCAATGTAGCTAATTTTGCAGAGCAATTTTCTGAAATTGATGGTGCGCTAAAAGAGGCGCGAGGCTTTGTGCAAGAAGCGATGCTGCCGTTAAAGCAAAATGAAGAATTTAAGGTTCGTAAACAGAATTTAGTTGAGGCGTTTCAAGCTGCGAAGCAGAAATTTTTAGACGCTCGTGAAATGGGAGCGAGGCCAGATGTTACGACAGAGAGTTTGAATCTAACAAATATCAATTACCTCGGAGATGAAGGTGAAAATAGCGACGAAACTTTGCGTTACACGAACACAGTTGCCAAAGCTTTAAATGCCATATTTTTCGATAGTTATGAGCCTGAGTCGGTGGTGGATGGATGTCTTTCTTCAATGCAGTTAGTTCGTAACCACGAAGATAAAGTTCAACTTGCTGATGAATTGGCTGGCGGCATTGATAAAGCGATGAAGGCCATCGATAAAAGTGTTAGAATAGTTCGTAAAGATGCAGAGGCAAAGTCAGAAAAAATTGCCCGAGAAAATCGAGATATTGAAGAGCGTAAGGCGCTCTTGGTTGAAAATTTAAAATATGTTAAGAGTAGTTTAGATGCGGCGCTTCAAGTTAGTGCCAAACCAAATCTAAGCGGAATTTCGGATGGAGAAGAGGTTGAGTCGCAAGTGTTGGCCAATACGTTTTCGGGCGAGCGTGATTTAGAAGAATTTCTTAACGAAGCTTTTGCTAGTCTTGATGGAGAGCCAAATAGTTATTCAAAGAAAAAAGATCTCTCTATAAACATTCAAATGAAAATCGGCAGAGCTGAGCGTGCAATTGAGAGCAGCATTGAAGTATTTAATGCAGAGCAACTTCCTGTGGCTTCTCCGGTAAAACAAAAGGTTGAAAGTAAAATAATTGCCACTCCGAAAAAATCTCAGCCAACACCGGCAAAGCCTGTAGTTTCTAGTGTAAAAAAAGCTGAAGAGTCGATCATTGAAGAAAATGACGCAGTTTTAAATCTGATCTTCAACCCAATGAAAAGGGCGGCAGATCACATGCGGCGCATCAAGCCAAAGCTTGCTTACAGAAGAAATATAGGGTCGGCAATTACTCAGCCTAATTTTAGTGAATTTGTGCGCGGAAGTGCTGCACCAATAGTTGATGAAAGCGGTCAGCCGTTAAATCGAGAAGAGGTGCGAGTTTTTCAAAAGCAAGTTGCTGAGATATTCTCTAGTGCTGATACGGATGAAGCAGTCAGTCCTGAAGTTAAGATGAAAAGAGCTTTGCAGGCTTTGGCGATTCGCCAGCAGGGCGATCCAAAAAAACTGAAAACTTTCTTGCGCCAAGTGCAGCCGTTTATTTTGCAATTTAACGGAGAACTCGCAGCTCAAGAGCAAGACTTAGAAGAAGAAGAGTTGCAGGAACTGACCGAAAGTAATGAGACAGCTTTTGCAAGCCTAGCTGGTGCGTTACAAGACGTGGCAGAAGATCTGGAGGCTTTGCAAGATCAAAGAGATTTTGAAAATATCAGGGATGAGGCTATTGTTAATGTTGTAATTAACGAAGCTGAAGAAACCTCTGCTGACGTAGATGAAGCAGATAGATCAAATTTTCATGCAGCGGCGATTAAAATGTTTTCTGATAAGGAAGGTGTTTCCCAAAATGCTGCACAAAGAGCTTTAGAGAGTTTGAACAATCCGCAAGACAGTGATTTAAAAAAGGCCAGAAGACGTAGCCGTTTTTTACGATATTTGAAACCGCTTACAGAAAGGCTTGCCGAGGAGCTTGGTGAAAAAGTTAAAGAAGTCGCTGTGCGTGACGAAATGAACAATACCGCGCAATTTGCTTCGGACATGTATGATTATTACCAAACATATTCTGACTCTCCATCTCAGATAGATCTAAGTCCAGGGGTGCAAAGAAAACTTTCGTTTGCAAATTGTTCTCCTGCAAATTTTTCTCCTGTTACTGCAACTTTTGGAGCGCCACCAAAGGTTCAAACTTTGACGCACTCTAGGTCTTTGCCAGGAGGTATTGCGGCATCTCAATCACCGGAAAAATCAGAAATTATTAGTGATGCCGTTGAAGCAGCTATTGAAGAAGTTGCGAAAATTTTAAGACAAACCAGAGCTGAATTAAGGGAGTTAGAGCCAGCAAATAGAAGGCTGGCTATTAGCTCTGTAACTGTTGGAAATAGAGCTTCAAAAGCACATCAGGCATTTAAAGATTTGGATCAGAATTATCCAAATGAAAATGCTGAAATTGACCGACGTGCCTCTGAGGTTTTTGCTAACTCAGATAATGTTGATGCAGATCTAGTAGAGCAGGTGAAAGAGGTCGCAAAAGGAGTGAAAACATTGGCTCAAAAGTTGCCTAAGGGAAAAACTAAAGCTGCCAATATTCCTCCATTTCTCAAATCTAATTCGCTTAAAGAAAGAACTGCTCCTACGTTTCAAGGCAAACCTACTTCTGATAAAAAGAAAGTTGTCGAAACTTTTGAATTAGAAAGTGAAGAAGAAAAACCAAGCGCTCAGGATAATGCTTATTTAAGCGTTTCTTCCTCGAGTGATGAAGATGAGAAATACAGCGAGATTTCTATGGTTACCTTGATTGATCCTGCTGAAGATGCAAAAGCGCGTGTTAAGGCAGCAAGAGATCAATTAATGAAATTGAGTTCAGGCTCGAGAAGAGACATCATTATTAAGGCTACAGAAAAGTTTAAGAAAAAGAAAGGATCTCAGCAAAGTTCAATTGATGATGTAAGCGAGGAAGATACCAAGATCTACAATATATTTCGTAAGCTAGGTGAAGAAGATGAGCCAGA
>CAIUFU010000236.1 GCA_903898475.1 uncultured Alphaproteobacteria bacterium
CAGCTGAAACGATAACATCAGCAGTGCCATCTTTAACGGCATTGATTGCTAAACGCATGCTCGAGTTAGTGCCTTTACGCAAAGCAACCGATGGTTTTTCATCTGATGAAATAAATTCATCAGTGTGAGAAAGCGTGTAACGGCCTTTGAGATAACGACAGTTTTGTAGAATTGGGGTGATTTTTTTAGAATCGCCAAACAACAAGAAATGAATATCTTGATTTGTTGCGGCAATTAAATCGGCACCCTCAATTACAATCTGCGGAGCTCGATCACCGCCCATGCAGTCTAGTGCTACTGTGAATTTTTTAGTCACGAACAACTATGATTCTTGAGAGGTTTTTTTCTTATCGGCAATGATTTTTCTGCCTTTGTAATAACCATCAGATGAGATGTGGTGAGCAAGTTTGAATTCGCCAGTGGTTTTGTCAGTCAAAACATTTGGAAAATCAGCTTTGAAAGAACCGTTGCTGCCTTTTCTCATGCGACTTTTTGAACTTGATGTCTTCTTCTTAGGAACTGCCATGTTAGATGCCTTGTGAAATTAATTTGATTAAAGGATTTGTAGATTTTGATTTGATTTTGGGGAAGTGGGACTTACAAAAGTCGCGACGAAAAATAAGAGCGCTCTAAAGTAAAAGCAACGCTAAATTTCCTCGTTTAAATTTCTCAAAATCCGCCACCAAAATTTTTTAAACTCACGCATCCAAAATGAAATTTTTTCTTCTCAGTATTTTTTTCTTGATGGCTACCAGTTCTTGTGTTTCAAGGTTGGATAAGCATGGTTTTATGTTTGAGTTTTCGGATCATGAAATGTTGCAAGAGGGGATCACAACCAAAGAAAGAGTTCTAAAAATGATGGGATCGCCAACTTTAATTTCAGATTTAGATCACGATGAAGCTTGGATTTATTTTGCAGAAGATTTCAAAGGCTTTTTGTTTTTAAAGCCTGAAATCGTTGAGAGAAATATTTTGGTGATTCGTTTTGAGTCTGATACAATCAAAGAGTTGAAAAAATTTAGTTTAGAAAACGAAGCAAAAAATTTGCAATTCGTTGCTGATTATACAGCGGTTGATAGTCACAAGGTCGGATTTTTTAAATCAATTTTCAGCAATGTCGGACAAATTAAAGCTCAGTAAATTATTCCTAATTTTTTTACTATTAACCATAACTTTCTCCTGCGAAGGAAAGGTGATGGTTTATAATAGTGAAATTATTTGCCCAAATGGCTTGAGAGTTTTGGTGAAATTCGCTCGTAGAGAAGATGTTGTGATGGCAATTCAAAAAGCAGCATTTGTTAAAAAAAGAGACAGCAGCAACGAAGGCTATACTGTGATCAGATTGCATGATAAGAGATCACTTAAAATCGAGAGAGTGCCGCCGGAAGAATCGCTAAAATGTCTGGTTCGTGAAAGTCAGTTAGGAATGTTTACCAAATCTTACGTCGAACAATATACCGGACAAAAATAATGATAAAAAAACGCACTTATCAATTTGGAATTTTAGCCGAAAAAGTTGCGATTCTTTTCTTGCTTCTAAAAGGTTATCAAATTTTAAAATGGCGTTACCAAAGCAGATTTGGCGAGATCGACATTCTTGCTAAAAAATTAGATGTTATTGTTGCAGTTGAAGTAAAAG
>CAIUFU010000237.1 GCA_903898475.1 uncultured Alphaproteobacteria bacterium
CTGCCGCCACTTTGTCTTTTTTCCAAGACCATGATTGTGTAGTCAGTGCCGTTTAAAAAAGAGGCATCAGAAATTTGTAAATAGTTTGCAGTGCTGCCGACAAACTTAATCGCATGAACGTGATTAATGGTGTTGGCGTAAGTTGGGCCGGTTCCTACGGCAACTACTAAAGGCTTGCCAGAATTGCTACTTTGGTCGTACCAAGCAGTAACTGCTGCTCCGTCACTTGCTTGCAAGCTATCGATACTGGCGCTTAAGCTGGTTTCTAGCCAAAGCATGTTGTCTTTAATTCCGGGAATTGGCGAAGAGCGAGCTAGAGATTCTGCGGCAGCTAAGCGGGATTTTGCAACTAGGCGAGTTCCGATGAAAGTTCCGGCGAGCAAAATGCCGATAATTAGGATGACAACAGAAAGTTCGATTAGGGTGAAAGCGAGTTTTTTCTTTAGCATATTGAGTAACCTTTAAAGTTAAAATACGAGAACCCTGTTGCCCTTATTTTAAGATTCATCCTGTTTTAGTGATGTTTCTCATTTCGAAACATCAGCTGTTATAAGTTGCGCAAAAAAAGTTAAAAATTAGAAAGCATCACCATCTAGATTCCTCACTTTCCTTTCAAAATAAATGCCAACTTTAAAACATGTAGCAACCTCTCTATTCATTGCTTTAGCCACATGCTTTTTGTCGCAAGAAATTTGGGCGGCGGAAGAAAAAATTGCGGTGCAAAAAATTCATTTTTCCAAAGAAAATAATCTCGAAATTTCGCTTTCTCAAAAAGGCACTTTCAAAATTTTTACTCTGACAAATCCGCGCCGCTTAGTTGTTGATATTTCTAACGCCAATCTTGCCAACCACGATGATCAAGTGGTTTTACCCAAATTTATTTCAGCTTTTCGCAGCAAAAAAAATGGTGATTCGCTGCGTTTGGTTTTTGATTTAACCAAAAAAATCTCCATCGACAAAGTTCGATTTGAAAAAATAAAAGATAAATCCGGCAAAATTACCGCTGAAATTATTGACCCAGCTACATCTGTAGCAGCAGTGCCAACTGTTGCACCAAAAGCGGTTGCACCAAAAGCGGCCTCACCAAAATCTGATGATTTTATTGCAAGCAAAGTCGAAGAATTTGAAGTCAAAACCACCAAAGTTGTAAAGCCCGACGGCACTGCATCTTACGTTGTGCGCAAAATTCCCAAAGTTGCCGCCGCAAATATTTTAAGTCACATGCCCGTCATCGTAATTGATGCCGGCCACGGTGGCAAAGATCCCGGAACCATCGGCAATTACGCCCGCAGCAAAGAAAAAAATATCACCCTTTCTTACGCCAAAGAATTGGCCAAACAACTTGGCAACACCAAGCGCTACAAGGTTTATTTAACTCGCGACACTGACATTTTTATTCCCCTAAAAAAACGCGTTGAATTAGCGCGCCGCAAAAAAGCCGACATGTTTATTTCGCTACACGCCAATGCAATTTCGGATGATTCGGTCTCGGGATTTTCGATTTATACTTTGTCAGAAAAATCTTCGGACAGGCAGGCTGAACTTCTCGCTCAAAAAGAAAATCGCGCTGACATTATTAGCGGCGTAAACTTCTCTGGAGCCAGTCAGGACATCATGAAAACTCTAATTGACTTATCTCAGCGCGAAACTATGAACGGCTCCGCGCGCTTTGCTACCATTGCTATCAAGTCAGTTCGCAGCTCCTCAATAAATATTTTACAAAATACTCACAGATTTGCCGGATTCGCTGTTCTTACGGCTCCCGACATGGTTTCAACTTTGATTGAGCTGGGATATTTATCCAATCGTGACGAAGAAACTTTGATGAATAGCCTGAGCTACAAACGCCGAGTTGCCGACAGTTTGGTTGGCGCCATCGACGAATATTTCGCGAAGAATAAAACGTAAATTAAACAATGAAAAAAACTTTAAGCACCCTGTTCGCAGCCTTTATGTTTCTAGGATTGATCCTAGTCACTTTCGGATTTTTTATGTTCAAAAGATACAGCGAAAATTTGCCTGATTACGAACAGCTAAAAAATTACAACCCAATGATAACCACGCGGCTCTATGCTGCAGATGGTTCATTAATTTCTGAATTCTCCAAAGAAAAACGCATTTTTGTTCCCATCGACACCATTCCAAAAGATCTAATCAACGCCTTTTTAGCCGCCGAAGATTCTAATTTTTACAAACATTCCGGCATCGATCTTTTAGCAATATTTCGCACTTCGGTGAGAAATATTTTTTCTGTAGTTAAGGGTGAACCTAGCATGGGTGGGGCTTCCACCATCACGCAACAAGTGGTAAAAAACTTTTTGTTAACTAAAGAACGCACCTTCCAACGCAAAATCAAAGAAGCGATTTTGGCTTACCGCATGTCGCAAGCTTTTACCAAAGATCGCATTTTAGAACTTTATTTGAACCAAATTTACCTCGGCTCTGGCTCTTACGGCGTGGCGGCTGCAGCGCAAGTTTACTTCAATAAATCAATCGATGAATTAACCATTGAAGAAGATGCTTTGCTTGCAACTTTGCCGAAAGCTCCGTCAAAACTTGATCCGCGTAAAAATCTCGACAAGGCCAAAGGGCGCCGCGATTGGGTTATTGGGCGCATGATTGAAGAAGGTTTTATTGAGCAAAAAGTTGGCGAATTGGCAATTGAACAGCCAATTAATTTGAAGGTAAAAGAAGATGACGAAATCACCAAAGCCAATTTCTTTTCTGACTCGGTAAAAAAAGAATTAACCGAACTTTACGGCTCAGACAGCGTTTTTGAAAACGGCATTGTGGTTAGCACCACGCTTGATCCACGTTTGCAAAAAATTGCCGAAACTGCTTTTGACGCCGGCGTTGAAGATTACGACCGCAAACACGGCTATCGCGGCGCTCTTGCTAAAATTGACTCTAACGGCAAATGGCAAGAAGATTTGCAAAAATTTGATCCCAAGAAACTTTACAAAGACAGCTGGTCACGCTCTGTGGTTTTATCACTTTCCAAAGACACCGCAACGATCGGGCTTGAAAATGGCAAGCTTGGCTCAATCGAATTCACCTCACTAAAATGGGCTCGCAAGCATATTAATGTTAACTCCATGGGTCCAGCGCCGAAAAAAATCTCTGACGTTTTGGCAGTGGGAGATGTGATTTTAGCTGAAGCAACCGCTAAAGGTGAAACTTATTTCCTGCGCCAAATTCCTGAAGTTAATGGAGGCTTCCTTGCCATGGATCCGCACACCGGAAGAGTGCTTGCCATGATGGGGGGATACGTTGACGAGCCAAACCAATTTAACCGCGCCACGCAAGCCATGCGTCAACCTGGTTCAACCATGAAAACTTTTGGCTACATCGCAGCCCTTGAAAACGGCATGACGCCAGCAACGGTAATCATGGATGAAGAGATTTCGCTCAATCAAGGTTTTGGGCTTCCGCCTTACCGCCCAAGCAATTACTCCAATCAATTTTACGGCCCAACCACTTTGCGCTCAGGTCTTGAACAATCGCGCAACGTTACTGCAGTTAGAATGGCCGACCAAATTGGTTTGGATAAAGTGGTCGATGTGGTGAAAAAATTGGGGGTTAACGACAATCCGCAAAAAATTTATTCACTGATTTTAGGATCAACCGAAACCAGCGTCATGCGCGTGGCGGCGGCCTATTCAATGATGGTTAATGGTGGCAAAAAAATCACGCCATTGATGATTGAAAAAATCCAAGATCGTGACGGCAAAACTATTTATCGCCGCGATAAAAGAAGCTGCCCGAACTGCGTCGTTAATAATCTCAACGACTATGTCGCCAAAGATGTCGATCAATTGCCAATTCCGTTTTTGGACGAAAGCAAAGAACAAGTTATTGATTCTGGCACCGCTTACCAAATCACCTCAATGCTGCAAGGCGTTGTAGATCGTGGAACGGCGGCACGCGCCAAATCAATTGGAAGAATTATCGGTGGTAAAACCGGAACTACCAACAGCTCGTTTGACTCGTGGTTTGTAGGCTTCTCACCTGATTTAGTGGTGGCAGTTTACATTGGTTTTGACACACCAAAAACTTTGGGTGCTTCTGAAACCGGCGCCTCCGTTGCTTTGCCAGTCTTTATTGATTTTATGAAAGAAGCTTTGAAGAACACGCCTTCAACTCCTTTTAGAATTCCAAATTCTGTTAAATTTGTAAAAATCGATCGCACCACCGGCAAGTTTCCAACTCCGGCAACACCGAAAGAAAATATTTTCTTCGAAGCGTTTAAGGCTGATGATTCGATTGAGACTATTGATACGACAACTGACAGCGCGGTTGGATCGACTGGTGAAAATTCTGAAGATAAAAATTCAGATTCTGATCCGACTGGGATTTATTAAACGCCATAGGTCCCTGAGCAAAGTCGAAGGGCCTGAAACTCGGTGTTTTGGCCCTTCGACGACGCGCTTTGCGCTTTGCTCAGGGACCTATGAAAGATTTTATAAAAAAATAAAAATGTCCGAAATCATCTCCTTCTTCATCATCATCTCAATTTCCATTGTCACTGTGCGCTTTTGCATTTCGCGCAATTCTTACGAAAAAATCCTCAGCTTCTACTTCATCTTCACCAACATCATTATCTTAATTTTGATCAATTCAGTCACCA
>CAIUFU010000238.1 GCA_903898475.1 uncultured Alphaproteobacteria bacterium
AAAACGCCTTTTTTTAGAGAGATTAGAATTCTGATTTTCATGATTAATTTATTTTAATTCCTAAACGCGAAGCCACTTCAGAGTAAGCCTCAACCAAACCGCCCAAATTTCTTCTGAAGCGATCTTTATCCATTTTTTCTGAAGTTTGTTCGTCCCAAAGTCTACAGCTATCAGGGCTGATCTCGTCAGCTAACACGATATTTTTTTGCGCATCAAACCCAAACTCGATCTTAAAATCAACGAGTTTGATACCAATTTTTTTGAAAATTGTCTGTAAAATTAAGTTAATTTTTAGCGTCTGTTTTTTAATTTCTTCAAGCTGTTCTTTAGTTACAACTTTCAAAACATTAACCGCGTGATCATCATTAATTAGCGGATCGCCGAGCGCATCATCTTTCAAACAAATTTCAAAAACCGGCGCTAATAATTCAGAGCCTTCAGCAATACCAAGGCGTTTCGCCATTGAGCCGGCTGCAATATTACGCACAATAACTTCCAAAGGAATAATTGTAACCTTACGAATCAACTGCTCACGCTCATTTAATCTTTTTTCAAAGTGAGTTGGAATGCCAGCGGCAGCCATTTCCAGCATAATATGCTCAGAGATCAGGTTGTTTAAAACGCCCTTCCCCATAATAGTTTCTTTTTTCTCGCCGTTAAATGCAGTGGCGTCGTCTTTGAAAAACTGAATCAACAAATTGTCGTCAGCAGTTTTAAAAAGTTGTTTAGCTTTGCCTTCGTAAATTTTTTCTAGTTTTTGCATTTTAATTCCACTTTGCAACCGGCGGCAGCGACATCAAAATCGCTTCTGTATTGCCTCCAGTCATTAATCCAAATTTTGTCCCACGATCGTAAACCAAGTTGAACTCAGCATAAAGCCCGCGCTTAACTAATTGATGTTCGCGCTGTTCGTCGCTGTATTTCTCAAACATGTGATTTCTCACCAGTCTTGGAAAAATATCTAAAAAAGCCAGCCCAACATTGCGGGTAAATTCAAAATCATTTTCGAAATTATCTGTGTTGACGTAATCGTAAAAAATCCCGCCGACGCCGCGCGCGCAATTGCGGTGTTTGATGAAAAAATATTCGTCGCACCATTTTTTGAATTTATCGTAATAATCAGGATTGGCCTTATCGCAAGCCCCTTTAAATGCCGCGTGAAAATCTGCCGTATCTTTTGCAACTTCAAACATCGGGTTCAAATCTGACCCGCCACCAAACCAATTTTTCTCGGTGCAAATAAAACGCGTATTCATGTGAACCGCCGGAACCAAAGGAGATTTCATGTGCGCCACTAGCGAAATTCCGCTAGCCCAAAAGTTACGATTTTTTTCAGCTCCGGGAATTTGCTTAGCAAATTCTTCACTAAGTTCGCCGTGAACTTTCGAAAAATTCACTCCCACTTTTTCGAAGACATTGCCTTTCATCAAAGACATCTCACCACCGCCACCACCTTCACGGTCCCAGTTTTTGCGCACAAACTTGCCGGGATTTTTCTCGCCAAATTCCACTTCAATTTTTTCAAACTCAGCGCAAATCAAATCGCGTAAATTTTGAAACCACGCGGAGGTGACTTTCTGCTTTTCTTCAATGTTCATTTGTAAATTTGGATTGCTTAATTGGGGGTTGATTTCGATAATTTTTTTATCTTTTTTTCTTCAAAAAAACTAATCCCTCAAAATGAACTTTAAATCAGAATTTTTGCGTGAATTTTTCGCGCGCGGATTTTTTGCCCAAGCAACTCACGCTGACGAACTTGACCAAATTTTTGCCAAAGAGCAAGTCACCGCCTACATTGGCTTTGATTGCACCGCAAAATCGCTGCACGCCGGAAGTTTGATTCAAATCATGATTCTGCGCCTACTGCAAAAACACGGACACAAACCTTTGGTTTTGCTGGGCGGTGGCACCACAAAAATTGGCGATCCGAGTGGAAAAGATGAAGCGCGCCAAGTTTTAGGCGAAGAAAAAATCGCTGAAAATCTCGCCGGAATTAGAAAAACTTTAGAAAAATTTATCAGCTTCGAAGGCAAGTCTGCCGCGGTTTTGGTGAATAATGATGATTGGCTCAAAAACCTAAATTACCTAGAATTCCTCCGCGACATCGGCCGCCATTTTTCGATCAATCGCATGCTAACTTTCGATTCGGTAAAAACCCGTTTAGAACGCGAACAACCTTTGAGCTTCCTCGAATTCAACTACATGATTTTGCAGGCTTACGATTTCTACGAGCTTAACAAAAACCACAATTGCCGCTTACAAATTGGCGGCTCAGATCAGTGGGGAAATATTGTTAATGGTGTTGAATTAACTCGTCGCGTTGCTGCTAAAGATGCTTTCGGATTAACCTCTCCCCTCCTCACAACTGCAGACGGCAAAAAAATGGGCAAAACAGCTGACGGTGCGGTTTGGCTAGATGAAACGATGCTTACACCTTTCGATTATTTCCAATATTTCAGAAACACTCACGACGCCGATGTTGGTAAATTTTTAAAATTATTTACCGATTTAAGTTTGGAAGAAATCGCCGAACTAGAAAAATTGAAAGATCAAGAAATCAACAAAGCCAAAGAGATTCTAGCTTTTGAGGCAGTAAAAATCTGCCACGGCGAAAAAGCCGCAAATGAAGTTTTGCAAAAAGCTCGCGAGATTTTTGTCGCAAAAAATTCAGCAGCTTTTGAAGAAAAAGAAATTTCTTTGGGCGCGGATGGCAGCAAAAAACTAATCGAAATAATGAAAGAAATTGGTTCCGTTGAATCAAATGGCGAAGCCAAAAAACTAATTGAAGGCAAGGCGGTTAAGATCAATGGTGAAGCAGTTTTAGACGTGCAGCTTGCGATTAAAGAAATTGGCAAATTTGACTTGGCCGTTGGCAAGAAAAAGTTTTTTAAAATTAACGTATCCTAACTTAATAAACCCTCGATGTCATGCTTCGATAGGCTCAGCATGAC
>CAIUFU010000239.1 GCA_903898475.1 uncultured Alphaproteobacteria bacterium
GATTTTTAATAAGTCAAAGACTTAGGACGGGTTCTAAGTAGTTATGCCTCAGCTTTTGACGAGAGGCGGTCTCTGGGTCAATCAATCTCAGCTACTCCAACCGCTACTCCAAATGTAACGGCAAGTAATGCGGTTGCTCCAGCTTCAGATACTTCATGCACAATTAGCTAGCCGCTACTAATCATTCTCAAGCAATCATCGTAACTAAAAAGCTGCAACAGGTTGCGATATTTTTGACTTGCAGAATCTTTCAGAGAAGGGCTGTTGTGCAAAATTAATTTAGCATTTGTGTGAGCGATTTTTAGCAAATCTGCATCAAGCGTTAAATCAGCGATTTTAAATTCAGGAAAGCCACTTTGCTGGGTGCCAACTAACTCGCCGCCGCCGCGCATTTTTAAATCTTCTTCGGCGATGAAAAATCCGTCATTTGATTGGCGTAAAATTCCCAAACGTTGACGCGCGATTGTTCCGTATTTTTCGCCGTAGAGCAAAATGCAGAAAGATTTTTTTTCGGAGCGTCCGACGCGTCCGCGCAGTTGGTGAAGTTGTGAGAGTCCAAAATTTTCGGCATTTTCAATTAAAATTACGGTGGCATCCGGCACGTCGATTCCAACTTCAATCACCGTGGTTGCCACCAGTAATTTCATGGTTCCATCTGAATTAGAAAATTGATTCATTATTTTTTCTTTCTCGCTTTCTTTCATTTTTCCGTGGAGCAATCCGACGGTTTGCTCGCCAAAAATTGCCGCGAGTTCGTCGTGTTTTTTCTTCACACTCACCAAAGAAATTTCTTCGTTTTCTTCAATTGCCGGACAGATCCAATAAATTTTTTCACCGCGTGCGAGCGCGCGTTTCAAGCTTTCAACCACGTCGTCAATTTTCTTTGCCGACATTATTCGTGTGTCAATTTCTTGACGATTTTTTGGTTTTTCGCTCAAAACCGAAATATCCATGTCGCCGTAGAGACCCATCATGAGGCTTCGCGGAATCGGCGTTGCGCTCATTAGCAAAGTGTCAACGTCGCTGCCTTTTTCAACCAACTTCAAACGCTGCATTACGCCAAAACGATGTTGCTCGTCGATGATTGCAAGTCCCAGATTTTTGAATTGCACGTCATCTTCTAAAACCGCGTGGGTGCTGATTAGAATGCCGATTTCTCCTTTTAATAAATCGTCACAAATTTTGGCTTTTTGTTTTTTTGTGGTGGCGCCAGTTAAAAGTTCAACGCGAATTTTGGTGTTTTCTAAAAGCTTGCGAAAATAGGCCAAATGCTGTTTGGCAAGCACTGTGGTTGGTGCAATTACGCAAGTTTGTTTGGTTTGCGAAATGGCTTGCAGGCAAGAGGCGATTGCGACGATGGTTTTGCCGCTGCCGACATCTCCTTGCAAAAGTCGCAGCATTTTTTTGTTAGAATTTATTTCTGCGGAAATTTCTGAAATGGCGTGAGCTTGCGAATTTGTTGGCGCAAATGGAAGCGAGGCAAGAAAATTTTCGACTAAATTTTCGACAGGTTTGGTGAATTTTTTGGTTTTTCCGAGTTGGGTTTTTGCCAGCAAAACTGCGATTTGCCAAGCCAGAAGCTCGTCGTAAGCGAGGCGTTTTCTTGAGAGATTTTCTGGTGCAAAATCGCTTTCAAATTTTGGATTGTGCAAATTTTTAAGCGCAGCACCAAAGCTGGGCCAGAGCTGTTTTTTAACTAAATTACTGTCGATCCATTCGTCATTTTCTTCGTCAATTTTTTCTAAAACTTCGCGGATTTTTTGGCTGAGAAATTTTTGTGAAATTGCCGCGCCCAGCGGGTAAATCACGTTAACTTGCGGCAGAGTTTCAATTTGATTTGCCGGCAAAATTTCTTGCGGGTGGGCGATTTGATTCACGTCGGAAATTTTTTGTAAATGCCCGAGAATAGCAATTTCAGCACCAATTGGCATTTTGGCAATTTGGCTGGGGAAAATTTTGAAAAATACTAAAGTGACGTAACCACTTGGTGTGTAGCAAATTACTTTGTAAGGCTGGCGAGATGTTGCGGGTTTTGTGTGAGATTCAACTTTGGCTTTTAAAATTACGAGTGAGTCTTTTGGCGTTTCGAAAAGTCGCGGGCAGATTAAAATTTTTTCGGCGCGGATCGGTTTGTGTAAAAGTAAGTCGAAGATTTTATTTTGTCCGACAAGGCGCGCTAAAAATGAAGAAAGAGTGGGGCCGATGCGTTTTAGGTTTGAGAGCGGAAGAAGTAAAAATTCGTTTTTCATTCTTCGCCACGTTGGCTTCGGCGGGCGTCGTCACGTTTTTTGATTGATTCGCGTTTGTCGTAGAGTTTTTTGCCGCGACCAAGACCAATGACAACTTTAGCGAAGTTTTTTTTGTTGAAAAACATGCGAATTGGCACGGCAGCGGCGCCATCGATTTGCATGCGGCCGGTAATTTTTTCGAGCTGTTTTTTGTGAACTAAAAGTTTGCGCTGCCTTTTAGGTTCGTGATTAAATTTATTGGCGCCTTTATATTCGCTGATGTTGCAATTGATCAAAAAAAGCTCGCCGTGAATTTCGGCAATGTAGGCTTCAGAAAGATTAACTTTGCCTTCGCGAATTGATTTCACTTCGCTGCCAAGCAGCATGATTCCTGCCTCGAACTCTTCTTCGATGGCGTAATTAAAATGGGCTTTGCGGTTGAGGATTTGCATTTAGTAAAAAAATATCGGGTTTGGAAGTTGAGCAGGATTTGCTTAAAATTATAAAAATCAAAAATTTGATTAAGTTGGTCATTTGCAACGCGCGCAAAACTTTTGGTATTGCAATTAAAAAACCCGTTAATAGTTTGCGCCGCTCTCAATTTTTAGCTGCTACAAAAAGGAAGCCATTAATTTCAATTCAAAGACTATATATTTATGCCTCTTTACGAGACCGTTTTTATTGCTAGGCAAGATTTGACTGCCGAAGACGTTGACGCACTAGCTGTAAAGCTTTCTAAGATTATTACCGATGCTAAAGGAAAGATCGTTTCCAAAGAATACTGGGGACTAAGAAACCTATCTTACAAAGTTAAGAAAAACGCTCGCGGACATTACATTTTGCTTAACATCGATGCTGAATATGCAGCTGTTGCAGAACTTAACCGTGTAATGGGTTTTAACGAAGATATTATCAGAAACATGACCTTCGCAACTGAAGCTCATCAAGTGGAATCTCCATTATTTGTTTCTGCTACCGCGAAAGATTATAAAGCTGGCAAAGTGTCAGTTAAGAAAGAGCCAAGCAAATCTGATTTGGTTTTGGATCAAGTTCAATTTGAAGTTTAAGGAGCATAATGGCCGCAAGAATCACTAATAAAAACAAGAATACCAATAACAACACTTCAGCTCCTCAAAGCACTGAAGAAGGTTACATTAAAATCTCTTTGGTTAACCAAAGCGTTTTTATCAGAAGAAAAAAATCATGCCCACTACGCGACATTCCTTTTTCTGAAATCAGCTACACGAATCTGAAATTGTTAAATAAGTTTCTCTCTGAAAGAGGCAAAATTATTCCAAGCAGAATCACTAACGTTGAAGTGAAAAAACAAAAAGCTCTTGCAAATGCAATCAAAAGAGCACGCCACTTGGCTTTGATCTCTCCGATCGCAAAAGATCTAGCAACAACTAACTAATTCCAGCTCATGAAAATTATTTTAATTTCCACTATTTCCAATTTGGGTAAGATCGGCGACGTCGTGGAAGTAAAAAACGGCTACGCTAAAAACTTTCTAATCCCAGGAAAAAAAGCGATTTGCTTTACTCCAAACAGTTACAAAATTTTCGAATCTAAGAAACAAGAATTCGAACAAGAAAATCAAAAAAATCTTGAAGGCGCTGCTAAAATCAAACAAGGCATTGCCGGCAAAGATATCATCATCATTAAAAATGCATCTGATGACGGAAGATTATATGGATCTGTCAGCTCAGTAGATATCGCAGCAAAAATTAACGAAATCATCGGAAGCAAAAGCGTTTCTCGTGCTGACGTTTTCTTGCACAAACCAATTAAAGAAATTGGTGTATATAAAGTTAAACTTACTCCGCACTCAGAAGTTAGTTTTGAAGTTCGCTTGATCGCAACAAGAAGTGAATCTGAAATTGAAGCTCTTCTTGCAACTGATAGAAAAAATAGCAGCAAATCTTCTGTAGAAAAAGTAGAAGCTCCAGTAATTGAAGTTTCATCTGAAGAAGTTGTAGCGGAAAAGCCAAAAAAGAAGAAATCTGAAAAAAACTCAGAAGCTTAATTTAGCTCTCTTTAGTTTCTAAAAAATGAAGCCGCCTTTGAATTTAATTCAGAGGCGGCTTTTTTATTGCCTAAATAATATGCATTGTACATACAAAGTATAATTTGAGGTTATCGAGCCGGCAAAAACTTTCTCAAAAAAAAAGCGAAAATTTCTGATATTTTTTTTGCTTAATAAAGTTTTTTGCAAAAAAAGTTTATTTTCACAAAACTCCCGAGGCCCTGTTATCAAGGCTTCCTCGGAAGGTCGGAGTTTCTTTTTAGGAATTCTTAATCTTTTTTAATATATGCTGTTGACATCTTAAATAGGATCGTTCTAATGCTCTCCCTTCCGCTTCGGAGCGCTGATGAAAAATTCAGTTCCGCTTCGGCAAGGAGATCTTCCAAAACATTCCTTTCAGTTTCAAAACTGTTGTTTCGTTGAAAATCAAAACCAATTGGTGACTCTTGGCTTTTTTGGATTTTGGAAGCTTGCTGTTTTTACATCGTAAATAATTGATAACTAGAGAATACCGCAATTAACGCGTAGCAGAAATGCAAAGCGATAATTAGCGAATTTTTAATAAACTGAGTAATTCGAAAGAATTACAAATTTAGTTTATCTCAAGAAAAACCTTATAATTCTTAATTCGACGAAAATGTTTGCAGTTTTGTTCTGCACATAGATTTGAAAAATAAGCAAAAGAAGGGCATTTGATGGATGCCTTGGCATAGAAAGGCGATGAAGGACGTAACAGGCTGCGATAAGCCTCGGGTAGCTGCCAATAAGCTTTGATCCGAGGATTTCCGAATGGGGAAACCCACTCTCTTTTAGAGGGTATCTGCAACTGAATTCATAGGTTGTGGAAGCGAAACCCAGTGAACTGAAATATCTAAGTAGCTGGAGGAAAGGACATCAACAGAGA